>NZ_JAOTGC010000008.1:0-99588 GCF_044427445.1 Streptococcus sp. 2020WUSS084
TATTCAAGAGCAGGAAAAGCATGATATAGCACTTGATAAATTGAGTGTAAAAGAGTATGAAGATCCCTTTAGGGATAATGGCAAGTAGTACGAATGCCTCTTTAAGAGGCTAGTGACGAGTCAAAAGTAGTGAGGCTTGAACAAAGTGAAAGCCAGCGTCTTTAGGCGCTGGCTGGTGATGTGGGCTTACAGCCCTTGTTCAAACCACCCGTTTGACGGGTGGTCATGATTAGTCAATAAAGAATTCTTGTGGACCTTGGTAACGACTTCCATCATTAAAGGCGATGTAGAGGTTAAAGATAGGTGTAAGAAGAACATAGAAGATAGCTTGTACAGCTGATAAACCGAAGCTACGACCAAAATTGTAAACGAGATAGATGCCATATAATGGCCCTGCTAGTGGAATCAGTAAGAATAGAATGAACCATCTTTTTTCATAGCCAAAGGTGATGCATTGTTGGATATAGAGATTGTAGATTGGAATCAATGATTTCCAACCAGCGTAGCCTGCTTTTTTGAAGAGGATGTAGTTGGAAATAGCAACAAGAATATACCAAATAAATGAAAATAGTAGTGTTGTACCCCAAATGCCAATGAGAATTCCCTGTGCTAATGTTTCTTCTGTCATAATAAAACTCCATTTCTTTTTTTATAGTTCTATTATACCAGTATTAGTTCAATAACACAATATAAAATTGCATTTTTTTAAAATTTTTTCAGAAAAAAACGACTTTCTATTGAAAGCCGTTTGAAATTTTATTTGTAAGAGACGATTCCGAGAATGACATCGACGGATTTTTCCATGGTTTCGAGGCTGACGAACTCAAAGCGGCCATGCATGTTTTCGCCACCTGCGAAGATATTTGGCGTTGGAATGCCCATGAAGGAAATCTTGGAGCCGTCTGTTCCGCCGCGAACAGGCTCAATCAGTGGCTTGATACCTAGATTTTCCATGACGTCTTTAGCGATATTGATTGGGGTCATGTCTTTTTCGATGATTTTCTTCATGTTGTAGTATTGGTCATGTAGGTTGACAATGACACGTGGAGTGTCAAAATTGGCATTCATCTTTTCAGCGATGTCCAGCATGAGCTGTTTGCGGGCAAGGAAATCCTCTTCCTCGAAGTCACGGATGATGTAGGTGGTAGAAGCAGTATCGACACTGCCTTCCATGTTCATCAAGTGGAAGAAACCTTCATACCCTTCAGTTTTTTCTGGGCGGTCTGCTTCAGGAAGGGCATTGTGGAAATCAATAGCCAACTGGAAGGCATTAATCATCTGGTCTTTTGCTGAACCTGGGTGGACATTGCGTCCAAGGAAATCAATCTTGGCACCTGCTGCTGAGAAGGTTTCGTACTGGAGTTCGCCCAGCGGTCCACCGTCCATAGTGTAGGCAAAGTCCACATCGAAGTCTTCTACATCAAACTTGTCTGCACCAACACCGATTTCTTCGTCAGGACCAAAGCCGACACGGATTTCACAGTGCTTGATGTCAGGGTTTTGGACTAGGAATTCAACCGCTGTCATGATTTCTGCAATTCCTGACTTGTCATCAGAGCCTAGCAAGGTGGTACCGTCTGTGGTAATCAGGGTTTGACCCTGGTAGTTGGCAAGTTGTGGGAAGTCTTTTGGATGCAATTCGTAGCCAGAAGTTCCCAAGGCAATTGGATTACCGTCGTAGTTTTCGATGATCTGAGGATTCACACCTTCTGCGTTGAAATCCGCCGTATCCATGTGGGCGATGAAGCCAATCTTACGTGTCAAACTTGGGTCGTTGGCAGGCAGTGTTCCCACAGCAAAGCCGTTTGGTAGGTAGTGGACATTCTGTAAGCCGATGCGTTCCATTTCAGGCAGAAGGATATTCTGTGCAAACTCGACTTGGTTTTGGGTAGAAGGAGTGGTTGTCGAATTTTCATCTGAGCGGGTGTTTTCTTTGACATAGACTAAAAAGCGGTCTAAGAGTGTTGGGTATTTCATATTGTCTCCTTATTTGTTCAAAATATGTTTTTCAATAGCCTTGGCAACGCCGTTGTTTTCATTGGTGTCTGTGATGTCCTGGGCGATAGCCTTGACCTGCTCGTTAGCGTTGCCCATGGCAATACCAAGTCCAGCAAATTCAATCATTTCCAGGTCGTTGTTGGCATCTCCCATAGCCATGATTTCTTCTGGAAGGATACCGAGGCGGTCTGCCAGTTTTTTCAAACCAGTGGCCTTGCTTGCACCGTTTGGTAAAATTTCCAAGAGATAGTCCTGTGAACGAACGGTGGAATAGCCTTGGCTGAGTACAGGATTGTGTTGATTTTCAAAGGCATCAATATGCTCTTTTTCACCGACGAACATGGCTTCAAAGAAGCGATGCTGACCTGACTTGGCTTCTTTTAAATCAATTGGTTGAGGAGTCATTCCTACCAAACCTGCGTCTAAATTAACGCGTGCATTGGCTTTTTCTGCAAGAACGAAGTAGTCTTCCTCGTCAAAGAGAGAAATTTGCACATCATCATTTTCAATAAAAGTAGAAAGATAATCAATATCAGAGATAGATAGTTCTTCCCAGTCAATCAGGCTCCAATCCTTTGTCGAATGGGTTGAACAGCCGTTATTGACAATGATAAATTCTTCCTCGGTGTCAAAGCCGAGCTGCTCTACGAAAGGTTTAACACCAGCCAAGGGCCGACCAGTACAAAGAACAATCTTGACGTCCGCTTCAACAGCCTGATGAATGGCATCAATCTGTGGCTGCATCAGCTCTTTTTTCTCGTTTAAAAGGGTTCCGTCCATATCAAGAGCGATTAGTTTAATCATATAAACCTCCTTGTTTTCAATACATCTAGTATAGCATAAAATGAGAAAGGAATGATTGAAATACTAAAAGAAATGCTGTATAATACAACAAAATAGAAAGGGGGACGATTGAGATGAAAGTATTAAAAAATAGAATTGTTGCAGAAAAAATGAATCAAGGGGAGGTTATCAGAAACTAATCTCCCAAAAGGAGTAGAAATGAAGATTGTAACTGTATCAACTGTTGCTGACAAGGCAAGGATTATTGAAGAGGTGCTGGCAGACTTGCCAGAATGGTTTGGATTGCCTGAGAGTACCAAAGAGTATATCAAAGACGGTTCTGCCTTGCTGTTGTGGGCTGCCTATGATGCTGATGAAGCTGTTGGTTTTGTGACCCTGACTAATTCTTCGGAGGCTTGCGGAGATGTTCATTGTATGGCCATCAAGAAAGCCTATCATCGCCAGGGAATTGGACGTTTGCTCATGCAAGCCTTGGAGGAAGAGGCTCGGAAGGACTATGCCTACTTGCAAGTCAAGACAGTGGATGAAGGGCATTATAAAGAATACGACCAGACCATTGCTTTTTATAAATCTTGCGGTTTTGTCAAGTTAGAGGTATTTCCGACCCTCTGGGATGAATGGAATCCCTGCTTGCTGATGATTAAAAAATTATAGACAATGGAGAACATCGGTTATAGACCGGTGTTTTTTGGTATAATAGAAGGATAGAATAGGAGTATGATATGAAGATTAGTGTGAAGAAAGAGGCGGGGCACTACCTGCTCAGCATTTGCTATTCTGTATCGTCTAGTTTGGTGGAGGCATGGGATTTGTTGGCAACGAATAGTGGCTTTGTTCGCTGGTTTCCACAGTTGAACATTGTAGGAAATACGCTGGTTTTTGAAATGGAAGGATTCCGTGAAGTTATGGATTTACTGGAATATCGAAAAAATGAGAAAATTGCCTACACGTGGGATTCAGCAACAGTTTCATTTGCACTGTCTCAGCTAGAAAATCAGACCTTGATTACTTTTGAAGAACGAATTCCAGAAGATTTTGGTAATGAATTTGCGAATGCTCAAAAAGACATGACAGGATGGTTGGTGCAAAATGAATGTATCAAAAAAGTCTTAGGAGGTCAGGAGCCGCCTGTGCGTCAACCCTTGCAGGAAAAGTGGAAGACTTTTTTGGAGCTTGAATTAGAAGGTCTGTGATCTGAAAGGAGGTTGTTATGAAAAAGTGGTGGGAACAACTGAAAGAAGAATATTATGAAACACGGTTTGATTCTAATGAAGATTGGATGGAATGGTTTATCAAACGGAAGATGACCTGGGGCTGGAGATGGCCGACTGCCATAACGATTTTTGTCCTTTGGGCTCTATCACTTCCAGACGCTAGAAATGCAGTTCGTTTCTTTTATTTTTTATTGGCGCTGGGAGTAGCTACGGTTTTACATAAATTAATATCTTATTTAAAAAGAAGAAAGTGAGAGTATATGCATCAAATTACTTGCCCCCATTGTGGGACGGCCTTTCAGGTCAATGAAACAGAATATAGTCAGCTTTTAGCCCAGGTGCGTGGTGCGGAGTTTGACAAGGAAATCCACGACCGTTTGGAGCGGGAACGAGAATTATTAAGCCAGAAGGCTGAAAATGATTTGCAGGCTAGATTGAGTGATAAGGATAAGGAGATTCTGGAACTGACCGCAAAACTTGATAAATTTGCTAGTCAGACGGAACTGGAAATCAGCTCTGCTATTTCCCAAAAAGACCAAGAAATCCAAGAGCTTAAGGCACAGTTGGGGCAAATCGGTCTTGCCAAGGACTTGGAGTTGCAGCAGGCGGTAGCTCAGGTGGAAAAAGAGCGGGATGCGGCACAAAATGCTTTGGTTTTGCAGGAACAAAAGCAAGAGTTAGCCCTGGCGACCACTCGTCAGGAGTACGAAGTACGGCTCAAGGCGGCGGATGAGCAGGTGGAATTTTACAAAAATTTCAAGGCCCAGCAATCGACCAAGGCAATTGGAGAGAGCTTGGAGCAATTTGCTGAGGCGGAGTTTAACAAGGTTCGTTCCTATGCTTTTCCACGTGCCAAATTTGCGAAGGACAACGAAGTATCAGCGTCCGGTTCAAAAGGAGATTTCATCTTCCGTGATTTTGACGAGTCGGGCTTGGAATTTATTTCCATCATGTTCGAAATGAAAAACGAGGCAGATACGACCAAGACCAAGCATAAAAACGCTGATTTCTTTAAGGAGTTGGATAAGGACCGTCGGGAGAAAAAATGCGAATATGCTGTATTAGTCAGCATGCTAGAGGCGGACAATGACTATTACAATACAGGGATTGTGGATGTTAGTCATGAATATGAGAAGATGTATGTTATTCGGCCACAGTTCTTTATCCAATTAATCGGAATTTTACGAAATGCTGCGCTCAACAGTTTGAAGTACAAACAGGAGTTGGCTTTTGTCAGAGAACAGCATATCGACATTACCCATTTTGAAGAAGATTTGGCGACCTTCAAAACAGCCTTTGCCAAGAATTACCAGTCAGCCAGCACCAATTTCCAAAAGGCTATTGATGAAATTGACAAGGCAATCAAGCGAATGGAAGCCGTCAAAGCAGCCCTGACCACCAGCGAAAACCAGCTTCGCCTAGCCAATAATAAGCTAGACGACGTCTCCGTCAAAAAACTAACCCGCAATAACCCAACCATGAAAGCTAAGTTTGAGGCGTTGAGGGAGGAGGAAGATTAAGATTGAAAGTGAGAGTGGAAATCGGTGAAAGATAGAAAAATAATTTTGATTGATGGAGAGGACAAGTCAGAAAATATCGAATCGCTTCAATTGATTCGTTACAAAGGGAAACTCTACTTTGAGATTTATTTTAAAAATAATGTCCAACCTTATCGCTACAATATGCAGAGAGTTGAGGTGTTGAAGTTTTCCAAACAGTTGAATCCTTCAGAGATAGGAGTTTATAGAAGGCAAGATGGGGTTTTATTAAATAATATTGAGTCAATTGTTGAATTCAATGGAACGCACTCACGGGCTTATATCATCCGCTACAAAAATGGCACTGGAAAATTATATATGGGGAGAGACCTAGAAATACGGCAAAATGAGTTGACACATTCGAATAGTCGTCATGTTTTTAGTTATTTGACGGAACTATCCAAGCTGAATCCTCTGAGAAACTCTGAGACCGATCAATTGCTCTTGTTAAAAAGGTATGAGGAATTGGATTATGTAGACAAAACAGTTGCTTTAGCGAGCTATCTAAGTCCCAGTAAGAAGAATAACTTGCTGTTTCATGGGGAACTGATTTTTCCTTTTGGTTGCAATAATAGTCAATATAAAGCAACAAAAAATGCCTTAATAAATCAATTTAGTGTCATTCAAGGACCTCCTGGAACTGGTAAGACACAAACGATTCTGAATATTATAGCTAATATAGTGATACAGAATAAGACGGTTCTAATTGTTTCTAATAATAATGCAGCCATTGATAATATTTACGAAAAACTGAAGAACTATGGTCTTGACTTTCCCGTGGCTTATCTTGGAAGTGAAAAAAATAAAAATAATTTTATTCTCAATCAGTATAGTATGTACCCTGATTTTTCTTCGTGGAGATTAAAAGATAATGGTATGGAAAGTCTTGATAAGGAATTAAATGAAAAGATTCGTAGGCTTCCTCGTATTTTTGAAATTCAGGAAGAAGTGGCTAATCTGAGACAAGAACTCTCAGAACTAGAAACGGAATATCATCATTTCAAGGATTTTTTTGAGCACATAGATATATCGCCTATAGAATTAAACCTATATTCTGCTAAGAAGTTATTTAAGCTTTGGAATGAATTTGAGGAATTCTATAAAAAGAATAAAAGGTTAGGTTTAATTTTTAAGATAAAAAACTTTTTATTATATGGTGTTAAAAACTGGGAACTTTATAAACAAGAATTATCTGATTTGACAATACAATTTCAGAACCTATTTTACCAGCATAAACAAACAGAAATAAGGAATAAATTAGAAACTCTTCAAGAAGAATTGGTTCACTTAAATGGTACGGAAGTTTTAAACAATTTGACCAGTGATTCATTAAAGATTTTCAAAAATTTTCTAGTTAGTAAGTATGGGAATGGAAGAAATAGAGTACAGTTTACAAAGGAAGATTTAAGGGAACAATCGAAACGAGTTCTTCTAGAATATCCTATTGTTCTTAGTACAACATTTTCATCAACAACAAGTTTAGGAAAGAATATTACCTATGATTATTTAATCATAGATGAAGCCTCACAAGTGGATATTACAACTGGGGCACTAGCATTATCCTGTGCTAAAAATGTTGTAGTTGTTGGAGATAGTAAACAGCTACCGCATATTGTCACAAAAGATGTCAAAGAAAGTAGTGCTCAGCTTTTCCATAAATATGGTGTTCATAGTGGTTATGAATACACAAACAGTTTTCTTCAATCGGTACTAAAAGTGATTCCGAATATTCCAGAAACGCTATTACGAGAGCATTATAGATGTCATCCCAAAATTATCAATTTCTGCAATCAAAAGTTTTATAATGGTGACTTAGTGATTATGACAGGTGATAAAGGGGAAAAAGATGTTCTTCAGGCTATTAGAACACCTAAGGGAAATCACGCTCGTGATCACTATAGTCAGAGAGAGATTGATATAATTCTGAAAGATGTTATTCCAAATTATGAAATCTATCGGGAGCGGACAGGAGTTGTCACGCCTTATCGAAAGCAGAAAGAGAAGTTGCAAGAGCAAATTGATGATTTGGAAAGCGATACAGTCCATAAGTTTCAGGGAAAAGAAAAAGATACGATAATCATCTCCACGGTTGATAACAGCATAACACGTTTTACGGATGATCCGTACTTACTAAATGTGGCGATATCAAGAGCTAAAAATAAATTATTTCTTGTCATGACTGGGAATGAGCAATCATTAGATAAAAATATTAGTGATTTATTGGGATATATACAATATAATAATTTTGAAGTAAGAGAGAGCCCTGTATATTCCATCTTCGATTACTTATACAAACAGTATGAGCAAGAAAAGGAGGAATATTTTAGAAAACGAAAACGGATATCGCGATATGATTCTGAGAATTTAATGTATCATCGGATTAAGGAAGTATTTATGAGCGATGAAAAATATAATAGTCTAGATGTTATACATGACTATAAACTGCATAATCTTGTGAAGGATTTTACTCGACTAACAGAAGTGGAAGCGAAGTATGCAAGGCATGGAAATACGCACCTTGATTTTTTGATAATCAATAGACTTACCAAAGCACCTGTACTAGCTGTAGAAGTAGATGGATATGCATTCCACAAAGGTAATTCTAAGCAGTTTGAACGTGATATTATGAAGGATAACATTTTGAAAAAATGCAACATCCCCCTAATCAGGTTTAAAACAAATGAGAGTCAGGAAAAAGAAAAATTGATTGAAATATTGGATGGATTACTAGGAAGATAGCAATGAACATGATGGCATTTTCCAATATTATAATGACAGCCACCCTGTTGAAGACATGATTTTCAAACGTACTCCGAGCCAGATTGGACGTCATGTGGAGCTCTGCCATCCACCCAAAATCTTAGACAAGGTCAAGAAGATTTTTGAACTGCTCCGCACAGGGAAAAAAGACCAGGTGACCATGTGGTTCAAGTCCGAGAGTATGGGCAAGTTTGTCTATGTGGTCTATAAGGCCGTGCGTGATGAACAGGGAGAGTTTCAAGGCGTCTTGGAATACGTCCAAAATATCCAACCATTTTTTGAAATTGACAGCGATTTTCATCGGGAAATTTAAAGGTCACCAGTGGATGATAGAGGAAAATAGAGGATTTTTTATGAAAAATTTGAAAGAAAAAAAGAATCAAGGAACAGTTATTCCGCTTGGAATAGCCAGTTTTAGTTTGTTAATGGGAGTGTCGTTATTACTGTTTGCAGGAACAGCAGGTGGACTGAATATTATTTTATCTGTACCGCCTTTAATCGTAGCTGGTCTTGGATTTTTCTATGTCAAGTATCGTAGGGAAACAACAATTAAGATGTACAATAAAATGTATGACAGGTACCCAGAATTACAGAATAATTTGCAATTATTAGTTGACAAGGCAGATTATTATGATTCTGCAATAGGGATAGTCGTTTATAAGCATCTCATTGTTAGCCTCAAAGATGGTATTAAGGTTTTCCATCTCGCTGAAGTTGTATGGCTTTACCTCCATATATTAAGGGGCGGCTTTGCCTCAATTTATTCTCAGACTTTAATGGTCGGTACAGTTTTGAATGATCGCCATACCTTGTTGAGCTTACCAATTTTAGGTACTTCCAGAGTTGCAGACCCTAACATAGAAAATTTATTTGAATTTATCGGTGCCAGACATCCTAAAATTATGTTAGGGTATACCAATGAAAATAACCAATTTTGGGGTGTTCTTAGGAGCGAGGATAAGAACCAAAAAACAGACTATTTTGATTTTTTACGATGAGTGATTGATACCGGACCGCCCACAAGAGCGGTCCTGTGTGTTATAATGAAAACATGATTTCAGGAATTATTAATTTAAAAAAAGAGGCGGGGATGACCTCGCATGATGCAGTCTTTAAACTCCGGAAGATTCTGAAAGAGAAGAAGATTGGTCACGGTGGTACGCTAGATCCAGATGTGACAGGGGTTCTTCCGATTGCGGTCGGCAAGGCTACTCGTATGATTGAGTTCATGCAGGAAGAGGGGAAAATCTACGAGGGGGAGATTACCATTGGCTACTCTACCACGACAGAAGATGCATCGGGTGACCTTGTTGAGCGGACATCGGTTTTGGACATAGCAGAGCAGGTAGTTGATGAGGCTATGGCTAGTTTTGTCGGTACTATTACCCAGATTCCGCCTATGTATTCCGCCGTCAAAGTAAATGGCCGCAAGCTCTATGAGTACGCACGAGCGGGTGAAGAAGTCGAACGTCCCCAACGCCAAATTGACATATATAGTTTTGAACGTACCAGTCCTATTGAATTGGCAGATGATTGTGCACGATTTACCTTCCGAGTTCGTTGTGGAAAGGGCACCTATGTCCGTACTCTTTCTGTTGACTTAGGGGCTAAGTTAGGCTACGCCAGTCACATGTCTAAGTTGGAACGAACTGGGGCAGCAGGAATGGACCTAGCGGACGCCTTAACTTTGGAAGAAATTTCTTCGCTGGTAGCTGAAAATAATTTTTCATTTCTCCAACCTATTGAACGTGGTATCGGGGATTTACCTGTTGTAGAATTGAAAGAAGAGCAGGTGCAAGATGCTACATTTGGTCGATTTGTAGAATTGAATGCAGAAGCAGAGCGTTTAGCAGGCTTTCATGATGGTCAGTTGATTGCTATTTTTGAAAAACGCGACCAGCTGTATAAACCAAGCAAGGTTTTGGTCTAAGAAATTTCTCAATAACTGTGATAAAATAGAAAACATGAACATTAGAACAATTAAACATTATAGTGAATTGAATCAAGAGGAGCCGACGGTTTTAGTACTAGGCTACTTTGATGGGATTCATCTTGGGCACAAAGCTTTACTTGATCGAGCAAGGAAAGTAGCAGATGAGCAAGGTTTGATAGTAACTATTTTGACCTTTCCAGAGTCACCTCGGTTGGCTTTTTCTCGCTTTAGCCCAGAACTTTTACTGCATTTGACAAGCCAGGAACAGCGTCATCAGTTATTGGAGAAATATGGTGTAGATCAACTGGTAATGACGCCATTTACTAGCGAATTTGCCAGTAATACTCCAGAAGAATTTATTGAGCGGTATGTTAAGGGGTTGAATGCACAAGTCTTAGTTGCTGGATTTGATTATCATTTTGGGAATTGCAGAGCAGATGTCAAAGATTTGACAGAGCTATTTGATGGACAGGTAGAAATTGTAAGTGAAGTGAGCCTGGGCGGAGAGAAAGTTTCTTCAACTCGCATTCGTCAGGCTATCCAGTCAGGGGATGTCTCTCTAGCTAATCAACTTTTAGGTTATCCATTTATGACGGAGGGAATTGTGGTGCATGGAGATGCCAGAGGACGCACCATCGGCTATCCGACTGCAAATCTGGCTCCTTTTGACCGTGTCCATTTACCATCTGAGGGAGTCTACGTCGCTGATGTCGAAGTAGATGGGAAACGCTATCGAGCTATGACAAGCGTTGGGAAAAATGTGACCTTTGATGGAACTGAGATGCGGATAGAAGCCCATATTTTTGGGTTTGACCGCTTTATCTACGGAGAAAAAATAACTATTTTTTGGCTTGAAAAAATTCGAGATATGGTCAAATTTGATGGGATTGAAGGTTTGATGGAGCAGATGAAATCTGATGAGGAATTTGCCTTGCAATGGGGAAAACATGCTTAAACGATTAATTCGTCATCCTTTTTATGAGAAGGCTATGACCTACATAGCTGTAGTCTATGTATTTCTTATCGTACTTGAATTAATGGATGCTAGTATTGCCAATTCTAGTGGCTATCGGGTACTGGATTGGCTCCTGTGGTTTATTTTTGTCTGCGATTATTTTGCTCAGCTTTATTATGCGGATGACATACTTGAATATGTACAGGGGCATATCTTGGAATTAATTGCCATTATTCCATTTGATTCATTCTTCAGTTTTCTTCGCTTGGGAAGACTTGCACGACTCTTCAGATTGGTCAAAGTAACGAGAATATTTGCCCTGTCTAATCGATTCTGGGATACAATCAACAAGCTTTTGCATACCAACAGTTTATCCAAGGTATTGATGCTAAATAGCTCAGCAGTGCTAGTTTCAAGTGTCTTATTATCAGTGATTGAAGGAAAATCATTTTTCGATGCACTTTGGTGGTCCATTGTAACGATGACAACTGTAGGGTATGGAGATATTGTCCCCCAAGATACGATTTCTAAAATTATAGCCATCCTCTTGATGTTGGTTGGTATTTGTACTTTTGGTATGGTTACCTCCACAATAACTCGTTTTTTCTCTGAAACAGAGCGAGAAACGAAGTTGGATATCTTGATGGCAAAAATTGATGAACAAAACGAAACATTATTACGCTTAGAGAAAAAAATAGAATCTTTAGAAAAATTAGGTGAATTACAGGGAAGAGATTAGATTTACTATTGAAAACTCTTTTAAGTTAGAGTATAATAATAAGAAGAAAAATGTTTTTAGAGGGGATGGAAGACATGATTACTTTATTTTTGTCACCGAGTTGTACCAGTTGTCGTAAAGCTCGTGCTTGGCTGACAAGTCACGAAGTCCCTTTTATTGAGCACAATATTATGACTAGCCCTCTAACTGCTGAGGAATTAAAGAACATTTTAGCATTGACAGAAAATGGGACAGATGACTTGATCTCTACCCGTTCAAAAGTTTTTCAGAAACTAGATATTGATGTTGATGAGCTTTCTGTGAAGCAGCTTATTGGGTTAATCGAAACCTATCCGAGTCTCTTACGGCGTCCGATTATTTTGGATGAGAAGCGGATGCAGATTGGTTTTAACGAAGATGAAATTCGTGCATTTCTTCCGCGGAAGTATCGCAAACAAGAACTAAAAAATGCTACATTGAGAGCAGAAATAGGATAAGAAAGATAAAAGATATGAACAAAAATTATTCATATCCACTTGATTTTTCGTGGAGCACAGAGGAGATTTCCTCCGTGCTTTCTTTTTTGAATCAGGTGGAGGCAGCTTATGAAAAAGGTGCAGATGCGGTAGCTATATTAGCTAGTTATAAAAGCTTCAAAGATGTTGTTAAAAGTAAGGGACAGGAACGTCAAATTGATCGTGACTTTGAAGCAGTTTCTGGTTATTCAACTTATCGAGTTGTTAAGGCTGCTCGAGATAGGGGGAAAGGAGTTATTCGTTTTGGAAACTAAGTATCACTTTGCCCAAACGATTGTCCTGGAAGCTGGAAATTTTCTCCGACAGCATTTACATGATGATCTTCAGATTGAAGAAAAAGGTGACTTTACAGACTTGGTAACACACCTTGATAAACAAGTGCAAGAAATGTTGACTCAACAGATTCAATCTCGCTATCAAGGTGATGGGATTTTAGGCGAGGAAGGTGGGGACGTTTCTTCTATTCATGAGGGAAATGTTTGGGTTATTGATCCAATTGATGGCACCACAAATTTTATTGCTCAGAAAACTGATTTTGCCATTATGATTGCCTATTTTGAAAATGGAGTAGGAAAGTTCGGTATCATCTATGATGTCATGCGAGACAAACTTTTCCATGGAGGAGATTCATTCCCTGTTTATTGCAATCAAGAACGCTTAAAGAAACCAGAGCTGCGCCCTCTTCGTCAGAGTTTGATAGGAGTCAATGCAAAGTTGTACGCAGGCAATGTACATGGAGTGGCAGAATTAGCAAATCAAAGTTTAGGTACAAGATCTGTAGGAAGTGCTGGGATTGGTTTCGCCCACGTTCTGGAAGGAAGATTATTTGCCTATGCTTCTTATCTGTGTCCATGGGACTACGCAGCAGCCAGTATTATTGGTTCCTCTTTAGGCTTAGTCATGTTAAGTTTTGATGGTCCGAGTCTGGCCTATGATAAGCGAGAGTTTGTCATGCTAGTATCAGAATCCCATCTTGAGGAAGCGAAGGGGTATATATTCTAATGCAATTACCACAGGATTTTATAGATAAATATAATCATTTGCTTGGTAGTGAAGCCCAAGCATTTTTTGAGAGTTTTGAACAAGACCCAATCTCAGGATTTCGCACAAATCCTCTTAAAGAAAGCCAATTGGACTTTGAGCAACCAATCCCTAATATGACTTGGTCATACTATGGTAAGATTTCAGGGAAGTCTCCAGAACATGTAACTGGCTTAGTCTACTCACAAGAGCCAGCTGCACAGGTTGTCGGTCAGATTACAGCTCCGGAAAAAGGTATGAAAGTATTGGACTTGGCAGCAGCGCCAGGAGGAAAGTCTACTCACTTGCTTTCATACTTAGAAAATACGGGGCTCTTGGTTAGTAATGAAATTTCTAACAAACGAGCAAGGATATTGGCTGAAAATATTGAGCGTTTCGGAGCGAGGAATGTTGTTGTTACAAATGAATCAGCAGACCGCTTGGAAAAGGTCTTTCCAGGATATTTCGATATGATTGTCCTAGACGCTCCCTGTTCAGGTGAAGGGATGTTTCGAAAAGACCCCGATGCGATTCAATATTGGTCCAAACATTATCCAGCACAATGTGCAAGCTTACAGCGTGAAATTTTAGAATCGGCCTTGAACATGTTGGCTCCAGATGGTCAATTGATTTATTCTACTTGCACTTGGTCACCAGAGGAAAATGAAGAAGTAGTGACGTGGCTCTTAGAACAGTATGATTTGGAACTAATAGACATTCCTAAAATCAATGGAATGGTAGAAGGAATCGGATATACAGAAGTTGCTCGTATGTATCCCCACCATTTTGCAGGAGAAGGTCAGTTCGTTGCCAAATTTAGATTTCTAGGGGAAGCCAGTCAGAAAAAATTAAAACCAGGAAAATCCAATTTGAATAGAGAACAGCAAGCTCTCTGGAAAGAATTTGAACAGAAGCATTTAAGGGTTCAATTGGATGGTTTACTGCAGGTTTTTGGTGACAATCTCTATCTATTGCCACACGGCCTTCCTGATTTGTCAAAAGTAAAGATTGCTCGAAATGGTCTTCACTTGGGGACGTTTAAGAAAAAACGATTTGAACCCAGTTTTGCTTTAGGTCTAGCACTCCATAGTTCGGAGGTTAAAAATCGAGTGGAAATCAGCTTAGAAGAATTCTCGTCCTATACTGCAGGACATACAATAGCTGTGTCCAAGGATTTAGCTAATGGCTGGTATCAGGTAGCAGTCCAGGGGAACGGTCTTGGTTTCGCAAAAATTGTATCTGGAACGCTTAAAAACGGCTTTCCAAAAGGGTTGAGATTTTAAAATAAATCAGCAAATTTTTTTTGCAACTTGTCTTTTTATATGATATAGTGGATGAGTGGAAATATCTTGTAAATTCTATGTAAAATACAGAGTTAATTTTAGGAGATTCCACTGAAAAATGTAAAGGAAAAAACGAAATGAAAAAAAAGCAGAAGCTTGGAATTGCAGCTTTGTTTCTTTTGAGTAGTATGGCTCTTTCTGGTTGTTCTTCTTGGATCGATCGAGGAGAGTCTATTACAGCCGTAGGTTCGACAGCGCTTCAACCACTTGTTGAGGCGGCAGCAGATGAATTTGGTAGTGTCAATATCGGTAAATCCGTCAACGTTCAGGGTGGTGGATCAGGTACTGGCTTGTCACAAGTTCAGTCTGGAGCTGTTCAGATTGGTAACTCTGACGTATTTGCTGAGGAAAAAGATGGTATTGATGCAAGTAAACTTGTTGACCATCAAGTAGCAGTAGCTGGTTTGGCCGTTATTGTAAATGAGCAGGTATCGGTTAAAGATATTACTACAGAAGATCTGCGTAAAATTTTTACTGGTGAGATTACCAACTGGAAAGAGCTGGGCGGTAAGGATTTGGAAATTTCAATCATTAACCGTGCAGCTAGTTCAGGTTCACGTGCGACCTTTGATAGTGTTATCATGGATGGACAAACCGCAACTCAGAGTCAAGAACAAGATTCTAACGGTATGGTAAAATCTATTGTTGCTCAGACACCAGGTGCAATTTCCTACCTATCATTTGCTTATCTAGATGATTCCGTTAAAACAATTAAGTTAAACGGTTTTGAACCAACTGCTGAAAATGTAGCAACAAATGATTGGCCAATTTGGTCCTATGAGCATATGTATACGATGGGAAAAGCGACTGATTTGACAGAAGAATTTTTAGATTACATGATGTCAGATGAAGTTCAAAATGGTATCGTTGAAAGTATGGGATACATTTCTATCAACGATATGAAAGTTGTGAAAAGTGCTGATGGCACGGTGACTGAGAAGGAGTAAGCATGAAAAACGAACAACTAGCAAAAGAGTTATCGTCTCCATCTAAAAACTCTCGATTAGAGAAGTTTGGTAAGGTAATTACATTCCTTTGTCTATCATTGATTGTCTTTATTGTTGCAATGATTTTGATTTTCGTTGCACAGCGTGGATTATCGACTTTCTTTGTTGACGGTGTGAGCATCACTGATTTCTTATTTGGAAGCAAGTGGGAACCAAGCTCGAAAATATTTGGTGCCCTGCCAATGATTTCAGGTTCTTTCATTGTTACGATTCTGTCAGCTGTTGTTGCGACCCCTATCGCAATCGGTGCAGCGGTCTTCATGACAGAAATATCACCAAAACGTGGTGCAAAAATCTTACAACCTGTTATCGAACTTTTGGTTGGTATTCCATCGGTTGTATATGGTTTCATTGGTTTGCAAGTAGTTGTACCATTTGTACGTTCAATCTTCGGTGGAACAGGTTTCGGTATCTTGTCGGGTGTATTTGTACTTTTCGTTATGATTTTGCCAACAGTAACCTTTATGACGGTTGACAGTTTGCGTGCAGTACCTCGTCACTACCGCGAAGCAAGTTTGGCTATGGGAGCCACTCGCTGGCAGACGATTTGGCGTGTTATTTTGAACGCAGCTAAGCCAGGTATTTTTACGGCCGTTATCTTTGGTATGGCGCGTGCCTTTGGTGAAGCCTTGGCGATTCAGATGGTGGTTGGTAACTCTGCGGTTATCCCTACTTCCTTGACAACGCCAGCAGCGACTTTGACTTCTGTTTTGACAATGGGTATCGGTAATACGGTTATGGGAACTGTTCAGAACAACGTCCTATGGTCCTTGGCCCTAGTCTTGCTCTTGATGAGCCTTATCTTTAACATGATTATGAAATTTATTACGAGAGAGGGTAAGAAAAACTATGCACGCTAAAAAATTTGATAAATTGGCGACTGGTATTCTTTACTCAATCGCTGGTGTGATTGTCGTTATCTTGACGTCACTGATTCTTTACATCTTGCTACGTGGTCTGCCACATGTAAGCTGGGATTTTTTGACAAGTAAATCTTCATCTTACAAAGCAGGTGGTGGTATTGGAATTCAGCTCTACAACTCATTCTTCCTATTGGTTGTAACGCTCTTAATTTCTGTTCCCTTGTCAACAGGAGCAGGAATTTACTTGGCAGAATATGCTAAAAAAGGTCCTTTGACAAACTTCATTCGTACCTGTATTGAAATCTTGTCATCCCTACCATCCGTTGTCGTTGGTTTGTTTGGTTACTTGATTTTCGTTGTTCAGTTTGAGTATGGATTCTCAATCTTGTCAGGTGCCTTGGCCCTTACGGTCTTTAACTTGCCACAGATGACACGTAACGTAGAAGATAGCCTTCGCCACGTCCACCATACGCAACGTGAAGCAGGATTGGCTCTTGGTCTATCACGTTGGGAAACTGTTCTCCATGTTGTTATTCCAGAAGCACTTCCAGGGATTGTAACAGGTATCGTCTTGGCATCTGGTCGTATCTTCGGTGAGGCAGCAGCTCTTATCTACACGGCTGGTCAGTCAGCTCCAGCTCTTGACTGGTCAAACTGGAATCCATTGAGTGTTACTAGTCCGATTTCTATCTTCCGTCAATCAGAAACCCTTGCGGTTCATATCTGGAAGGTAAACAGCGAAGGTACAATCCCAGATGCAACCCAAGTTTCTGCTGGTTCAGCAGCAATCCTCTTGGTTTTCATCTTGATTTTCAACCTTTCTGCACGATATATCGGTAAGAAACTTCATGCGAAAATGACTTCAGCAGCCTAGAAGTCTGACTTATAAGGAGAAAAAATGGCAGATTACAACTGGAATGAACGCCATATCATTACTTTTCCAGAGGAGAATATCGCCCTTTCGACAAAAGATGTTCATGTTTACTATGGTAAAAATGAAGCAATCAAGGGCATTGATATGCAGTTCGAAAAAAATAAAATTACAGCCTTGATTGGACCATCGGGGTGTGGGAAATCAACCTATCTTCGCAGTCTTAATCGTATGAATGATACTATTGATATTGCTAAGGTAACCGGTCAAATTCTTTATGAAGGAATCGATATTAACAGACCA
Organism: Streptococcus sp. 2020WUSS084; assembly: GCF_044427445.1. NCBI lineage: Bacteria > Bacillati > Bacillota > Bacilli > Lactobacillales > Streptococcaceae > Streptococcus > Streptococcus sp. 2020WUSS084. The sequence goes on from NZ_JAOTGC010000008.1 coordinate 17,864, forward strand.
GATATGAACGTTTACGAAATTCGTAAGCATATCGGAATGGTATTCCAACGTCCCAACCCATTTGCAAAATCTATTTATCGTAACATCACATTCGCACATGAACGTGCAGGCGTGAAAGATAAGCAGGTTTTGGATGAGATTGTTGAAACTTCTCTGAAACAAGCGGCACTTTGGGATCAGGTAAAAGATGACTTGCACAAGTCAGCCTTTACCTTATCAGGTGGACAGCAACAGCGTTTGTGTATTGCACGAGCTATCTCTGTAAAACCACAAATCTTGCTTATGGATGAGCCCGCATCAGCCTTGGACCCGATTGCGACTATGCAGTTGGAAGAAACTATGTTTGAATTGAAGAAGGACTACACCATTATCATTGTTACGCACAATATGCAACAAGCAGCTCGTGCAAGTGATTACACAGCTTTCTTCTATTTGGGTGACTTGATTGAATATGATAAGACAGCAAACGTCTTCCAGAATGCAAAACTCAAGTCAACTAGTGACTACGTTTCAGGACATTTTGGATAGAAAGGAAACAAATGACATCACCTATTTTACAAGTAAAAGATTTGTCTGTTTACTATAACAAGAAAAAAGCCTTGAATAATGTGTCAATCGATTTCTATCCAAATGAAATTACTGCTTTGATTGGACCATCTGGTTCTGGTAAGTCAACCCTCTTGCGTTCTATTAACCGTATGGGAGATTTAAACCCAGAGGTAACATTGACAGGTGCGATTGATTACAACGGAAAGAACATATACAGTCCTCGTACGGATACTGTTGATCTTCGTAAGGAAATCGGTATGGTCTTCCAACAACCAAACCCATTCCCGATGTCTATCTACGAGAATGTCGTTTATGGTTTACGTATTAACGGTATCAAGGACAAGCAAGTCTTGGACGAAGCAGTTGAGCGTTCCTTGATTGGTGCTTCTATTTGGAATGAAGTGAAAGATCGCTTGCATGACTCAGCAGTTGGACTTTCAGGTGGTCAGCAGCAACGTGTATGTGTGGCCCGCGTATTGGCGACAAGCCCAAAAATTATTTTGTTGGATGAGCCAACTTCAGCCCTTGACCCAATCTCGGCTGGTAAAATTGAGGACACACTTTATGGTCTGAAAGATAAGTATACAATGGTGCTAGTAACACGTTCTATGCAACAGGCATCACGTATTTCAGATCGAACAGGTTTCTTCCTTGATGGCGATTTGATAGAATACAATTTGACAAAAGAAATGTTCTTGAATCCTGCCAATAAAGAAACAGAAGACTATATTACAGGTAAGTTCGGCTAAGGCCTATAAGAAAAAGAAAGAGGTTCACATGTTAAGAGCTCAATTTGAAGAGGAATTAGGGAAACTTCATAACCAATTTTACGCCATGGGAAATGAAGTATTGGCTCAGATTAATAATGCTGTTCGTGCCTTTACAACTCATGACCGTGAATTAGCAAAAGAAGTCATTGAAGCAGATAAGAAAATCAATGCTTTCGAAGTGAAATTAGAGAAAAAATCACTTGAAATCATTGCTCTCCAACAACCTGTCTCAACAGATCTTCGTCGCGTTATTACAGTCTTGAAAGCAACTAGTGATTTGGAGCGTATGGGAGACCATGCAGTCTCAGTTGCTAAAGCAGCTATCCGTATGAAGGGAGAAGTTCGCATCCCAGTAGTTGAAGAAGAAATCAAGAAAATGGGACGTGAAGTTCGTCAATTAGTAGAAGAAACATTGGAACTCTACTTAGGTGATGCTGATATGGAGCGCGCTTATGAAGTAGCAGCACGTGATGAGGTTGTTAATGAATTCTATTCAACTATTCAAGAATTGACAACAGAAGAAATCAAGAAGAATCCAGAATCCTTGGTTGCTGGTCGCGACTATTACCAAGTTTTAACCTACTTGGAACGTGTCGGTGATTATGCTAAAAATATTTGTGAGTGGGTTGTTTATCTACGCACAGGTGATATTACAGAGTTGTAATTCAGAAGTCCGAGAGGGCTTCTTTTTGTGTAATGGACTTTTATAAAAAATGCTGAATTTCTTTAGCTTGTTTTAAGTTTTCAATACTATACTATTATCATCAGGTAAAGAGGAGTTATTTAACGGGTCTCATTCTGATAATATTCTATTGAAAATGGGAATTTCATGTCATTTATTAATCAATTTAAGTCACAGTCAAAAACAGTACTAGCTGCTGTTGCTATTTCAGCTGCTACCTTGGGCTTTGCAGGGGGAATGAGTATTTCTAAAAGCTCAGCAGGAGTTTCAATACAAAGTCAAGCAAGTTTGGCGCAAAATGGTTCCGTAGCTAAGAGTGGACAAGTAGCTACCCAAGGTATGCCACCAGGTCAAGGAGTTCCTACACAAGGCATGCCATCTGGACAAGGTACAACTCCTCCTGATGCGACAAGTGGAGCAACCCAGTCAAACTCGAGTACTTCTTCTGATGAAGTGAATGCTTTAAAAAAGAGGAATCAAGAAATTAAATCTCAAATTTCAGGAGATAGTAGTTCTTCTAATCAATAAATATTGAGATTTCGATTTTTACTTATTCCATGATATAATGAACTCGTATCAATAAATAGTTAGATAAAGACTACCTTATCATTCATTTTTCAGATGGTCATAGTAGTACTTTATCTAACCATTTCTCTTAAAGACCGTGACCTGTCCCAGGTCTTTGGTTTGTTTATTAAACCGAAATGTAAGGAAGTGTATGATGATTAAAATATTGTTAGTGGAAGATGATTTAAGTCTATCAAATTCTGTTTTCGATTTCTTAGATGATTTTGCAGATGTTATGCAGGTTTTTGATGGTGAGGAGGGCGTTTATGAGGCGGAAACAGGCGTTTATGATTTGATTCTTTTGGATTTGATGTTGCCTGACAAAGATGGCTTTCAAGTCTTGAAAGAGTTACGTGAAAAGGGGGTTACGACACCTGTTCTGATTACCACAGCCAAGGAAAGTCTAGAGGATAAAGGCCATGGTTTTGAATTGGGAGCTGATGACTACTTGACAAAACCGTTTTATTTAGAAGAATTGAAGATGCGAATTCAAGCTCTATTAAAACGAGCGGGTAAGTTTAATGAAAACACACTAACCTTTGGAGATGTGACAGTTGACCTATCTACAAATATGACGATGGTAAATGGTGAAGAAGTTGAACTGCTAGGAAAAGAATTTGACCTACTAGTTTATTTCTTGCAAAATCAAAATGTTATTTTGCCAAAAACACAAATTTTTGACCGTATTTGGGGCTTTGACAGTGATACTACAATTTCAGTAGTAGAAGTATATGTTTCTAAAATTAGGAAAAAGTTGAAAGGAACGACTTTTGGGGAAAATCTTCAAACCCTGCGTAGTGTCGGATACATTCTAAAAAATGCCTAAGCGATTTAAAAGATTAATGTACACGGATAAATTTTCTTTCTTTATCCGTTATTTTGCAGTATTTACTCTGATTTTTGGTTTAATGACAGCCATCATTTTTCAATTAATGCGTTCAACTATGTACCAAAATTCAGATAACACCTTGAAACGCATTAAGAAAGAACCAGCGCTGGCTGTTGGTTTTGCAATCGCAAGAACCTATGAGCCCAATTCTGTATTTATCCTTCAAGATAGTCCAACTGGTGAAGAAACTACGAGCTCTAGTTCAGATAGCATGCCTGTTCCTAAAAATCAAAAAAATACTAGAGCTGGAGATCAGCTGAGATTAGGTGCCAATACTCATGTTTTACTCTATAGTAAAAGTGGAGAGATGATTAATCCAGATACTTTTACTGGTTTGGCCAACTTATCATTAGACAAGGAAAAATTGGGTGAAATTAAGGAAACGACGGTTGAATCAAGTTTTGGTATGTCTGAAGATTATCGCTATATAACGATTGGGCTGGCTACAGATGAACTAGGTTATTATTCGTCCTATGATATAAAATATGCGACAATTTTGGTGAATGTCAGCCAAATTAAATCTTCCATTGAGAGCTATGAATCGACAGTTGCTATTGTTATGGTATCAGCTTGGTTGATTTCTATACTAGCAAGTATTTACCTATCGAATCTTAGCATGCGTCCAATCCTAATCAGTTATCAAAAACAAAAAGACTTCGTTGAAAATGCTAGTCATGAGTTACGCACACCGTTGGCAGTTCTTCAAAATCGCCTGGAAAGTCTATTTCGTCATCCCGAGACAACTATTTTGGAAAGTAGTGAAAGCATCGGATCTAGTTTAGAAGAAGTGCGAAATATGCGACTATTGACAACAAATTTACTTAATTTGGCTCGTCGTGATGATGGCTTAAAAGTCGATATGATCGATGTCCAACCCAACTATTTTGATGAAATCTTTGCTAATTACCTTATGATTGCCGAAGAAAATGGAAAAACTCTAACAGTTAATAATTTGATTCATCAGCCAATTCGAACAGACAAGGTTTTGATTAAACAGTTGCTCACCATTTTGTTTGACAATGCTATGAAGTATACCGATGATGATGGGACAATTCAAATAGCAGCTAATATCAAGGACAAACTAGTTTGTTTTACAGTTATTGACAATGGTTTGGGAATCAGCGATGCCGATAAAAAGAAAATCTTTGATCGCTTTTACCGAGTTGACAAGGCTAGAACACGTCAAAAAGGTGGATTTGGTTTAGGTTTATCTTTAGCTCAACAAATTATTAAGAATTTAGATGGTGAGATTTCTGTGAGAGATAACCAACCGAAAGGAACTATTTTTGAGGTACGTTTACCCAAATAACTAACTATTCATCAAGATTAGAGGCTGGGTAAAAAGTCCAGCCTTTCTTCTCAAAGTTCGCTCTATCTCCAGCCTCCAAAGGTTCGGGGAACCTTTGGAGCTATACGGGGGCGGGAGGTCAAACAGTCAGAGTAGTGACTGTGACTGTTTGAGTGAGGAAATAAAACAAACGAAGTTTATTTCAAAATAGTCCAGTGGAGTGAAACAGTTCGGGGAACTGTTTCAGCTGGTCACCTAAAAATAAGAAAGTGACCATAGAAAATCGAACCTAAATGTTTAGAAGTGAGGGAACTCTTTTCGATCTATTGAATTCTTTCCACTCCCTTTTTGTTTTGTGTAGTTTGTCAGATGCCTCCTAATTATGTTATACTTAAACAAGAATGGAGGTAAATATGAGGAAAGTTTCTCGTGGCATTTTAACAATATTATTATCGGCGACAGTCCTTTCTGCTTGTTCAGGTGGAGGGAAAAATTTAAGTGAACATTTGGAAGCGGCTAAAGTTGAATTTTCTAAAGAAAAAAAGCAACTAGAAGCAGAATTAACAGCATTAAAAGAAGAGGTTCAAGGAAATTTTTACTACCAACAATTGGATACTGATAAGGAACGTCGTGTCTATCTCCAATTTGTTAATGGACTCAGCAAGCGGATGCAAGTGATCGATATTGATTCTGTTAATGATGAAATATATTCACGCGTCTATTTTTCTGTCGCTCATGATTATCCAGAATTTTACTGGCTAACAGATGAAGCAGCAATGGCTGGTGGAATTGATATATTGGATTTAGAAGAGCCGGTGTATCCGAGTGATTTATCTCCGACACAAAATAAAATAGAAGATGAAGTGAGTAAGATACTTGCTCAGACACCAAAAGGATCGGACTATGAGAAGGTTAAATATTTTTACGAGGTGATTATAAAGCAAACGGATTACGACCTTGAAGCCCTGCAGACCAAATCTGTCACGTGGAGAAGTCAAGGAATTACCAGCGTGCTATTAGATAAGAAATCGGTTTGTGCCGGCTATAGTCGCACCTTCCAATATCTATGTAAAAAAGCAGGCATTGATTGTATTTATGTTACAGGGATTGCAAAAAATGGGCAAAACGGTGAGTTTGGGCATGCTTGGAATCTGGTCAAGATAAATGGACAATACTATGGTGTTGATACGACTTGGGGAGACCCAGTTTTTGATCAAGCTATAAGTGGAGAAGCGCATACAGATATTTCATACGATTATCTATGTGTCCCTGATGAAATCTTAGAGAGAAGTAGAATTGCTGATACCGACCTCCTCGACTACTGGGGAGAAGAACAATATTACGAACCTAGAGCATTGACCTATCCAAAGTGCACAGATAATTCATTGAATTACTATGTTCAAAAGGGAGTCTATTTCACAAGCTTTGATGAAGCAGCAATTTTACAGTCTATCACTGATCAGCGACTACAAGGTACGGATAAAGTAGTCTTGCAATTCGGAACAGCAGAAGCAATGCAACAAATGATTACATTGGCCTCTACTGAAAATAATGCTATTTTTCAGGCTTTGGGCGATGTAGGAGAGTATCAGTACTATTATAATGATCAAACCTATACATTTGAACTGGCAGATTGGTTCTAACGAATTAGTTTGAATCTTAAGGAACGTGTTCTTCCCTAATAATAAAAAAAATAGGGAGCGAGAAAGACATCCATGATGGCTCCGCCTTCACCCACAGAATAATGAAAACGAACATAAAGCCCTCACTAGGTGTATAATCTTAGTGAGGGCTTTGTGGTTGACGAGTTAATGATGTTATTCATCGAGGGAAAAATTGATCCACTTTGTCCCGCATCCTTATGATGGAAAAAATAAAAAAAGGAAACCCAAAGGTTTCTTTTTTAATTAAGCAAGTTTTGATGCAAGACGTGCTTTATCGCGGCTTGCTTTGTTTTTGTGAATCAAACCTTTAGTTTCTGCTTTATCGATTGCTGAACTAGCAGCACGGAAAAGCTCTTCAGATGGGTTAGCTTCAAATGCTTTGATTGCAGTACGCATAGCTGATTTTTGTGCTGAGTTTTTCTCGTTTTGTTTAACGTTCAATTCAGCGCGTTTGATAGCTGACTTAATGTTTGCCAATGGTTTCACCTCCACCCTTTCTTGTACTAACTATACCATTATATCTGAAAAGAGTATTTTTGACAAGTGAAATTTATTTTTTTAGATAAATTTTATCAATCTCATGGTTTTCGGCCTTATGAAGAATAATATCAGCACGGTTTCTGGTTGGTTCAATGAATTTTTCTAAGTTAGCTAGATTAATGTTTTTCCAAGTATTCTGGGCAATAGATAGAATCTCAGGGTACGTCATCTGGGTAAAACGATGGTAATAGTTGTTAGGGTCATTTTTTGCCAATGTTAACAATTTTTGGAATCGCTCCAAGTACCAGGTTTCAATATGTTCCACATCAGCGTCAACGTATATAGATAGGTCAAAATAGTCACTGACATAGAGGCGCTGGTTTTGTGGATTTTGAAATACATTGATTCCCTCAACAATCAAGAAATCTGGAGACTTAATCTCCTGAGTTTTGTTGGGGACAATATCATAGATTTCATGTGAATAGACAGGGATTTGGCAGTCGTAGCCGTTTTTTATCTTATCAAGGAAATCAATCAATTTCTCCATGTCATAGGACTCAGGAAACCCCTTTTTATTTAACAGTTGCCGTTCTTCTAAAACCGCATTTGGATGGAGAAATCCATCCGTTGTCACTAATTCAACCTTGGCGTGTTTAAATGTCCGAGCGATAAGAATTTGCAGCAATCTACTAGTTGTTGATTTGCCGACAGCAACACTTCCAGAAACGCCAATGATAAATGGTTGTGGCTTGATAGTCTTCTGTAGAAATAAACTCTTCGTAAAATTTAGGTCTTTGCGTGCTTTCCGATAGATATGGATAAGATTAACCAAAGGAAGATAGATGTCAGAAACCTCATGTAATTGGATGCGGTCGTTAAAACTTTTAATAGAATTTAGTTCGCTTTGACTAAGTGGAATGGTAGTCTTACGATGTAGTTGTTGCCAAGTGGCTCGGTCAATTTGTTCAAAATTTAAAAATTCATTTTTCATACATAATTCTTCCTATAGGTAAGCGTTTCAATATCGATTTCATTTTATCATATTTTTCATGTAAGAAAAACTCTTGAAAACGTTTTTAGGAAATGTTATAATAAGTACATGTCCAATATGTATTACGAAAAAAATCCTACAATAGCACATGATATTCATGAAATCCACGTAAACTTACTAGACACCCCAATGTCTTTCATGACAGATGCAGGTGTTTTTAGCAAGAAGATGGTTGATTATGGTAGTCAAGTGCTTTTAAAAACCCTTTATTTTGAAAAAGGGGCATCGGTGTTGGATGTTGGCTGTGGTTATGGACCAATTGGTTTGACACTTGCTAAGGTGTTTAGCACCAAGACAACGCTGATTGATATTAATAGCAGAGCTTTGGATTTAGCTACAAAAAATGCAGAGAGGAATGGTGTTATCGCTAAAATTTATCAATCCAATATCTACGAAAACGTGGACGAAACATTCAATCATATTGTTTCAAATCCACCTATTCGAGCCGGAAAATCGGTTGTACATGAAGTAATTGCTGGGGCCTTTCAACGCTTAGAGGCACACGGAACCTTGTCCATTGTCATTCAAAAGAAACAAGGTGCTCCGAGTGCCAAAGCTAAGATGGAAGAGGTGTTCGGCAACTGCCAGATTATAAAGAAAGATAAGGGTTACTACATCCTTGAAAGTGTGAAAGAATGAGAGCAGTTGATTTAATTCAAAAAAAGCGTGATGGCTTAGAACTATCGTCTGAAGAAATCAAATGGTTGATTGATGGATATGTAGCTGGGACAGTACCGGATTATCAAATGTCAGCCTTGGCGATGGCGATTTATTTTAAAGGGATGTCAACACGTGAGATTTCTGATTTGACAATGTCCATGGTTGCAACGGGTGAACAGATTGATTTGTCTGCAATCCCAGGCATCAAGGTAGATAAGCATTCTACAGGTGGTGTCGGAGATAAGGTTACACTCATCTTAGCGCCATTGGTAGCAAGTTTTGATATTCCAGTTGCAAAGATGAGCGGTCGTGGGCTTGGTCATACTGGTGGAACCTTGGATAAGTTAGAGTCAATCAAAGGATACCAGATTGAAGTTAGCCAAGCAGATTTCATCAAGCAAGTTCAAGATACTGGTGTTGCAGTTATTGGTCAGTCAGATAATCTTGTCAAAGCTGATAAACTACTCTATGCCCTTCGTGACGTGACAGCAACCGTTGACATTATTCCGCTGATTGCCAGCTCAGTAATGTCTAAGAAAATTGCCGCAGGTGCGGATGCGATTCTTTTAGATGTCACGGTGGGAGAAGGTGCCTTCATGAAGACTGTTGAAGAGGCACGGGTTCTAGCTCAAACCATGGTGGATCTTGGGAAGGCGGTTGGTCGTAAGACAGTTGCTGTTTTAACTAACATGTCTCAACCAGTTGGAACTTCGATTGGAAATCGTTTGGAAATTTTAGAGGCTATTGAAATTTTACAGGGTAAAGGTCGAGAAGATGTTACCGAATTTATCTGTGAACTAGCCCAAATTATGTTGGGGCTTGCTAATGTTGAGAAAAGCATTGAAGAAGTACGCCAGCATATTGACAATGGTGCAGCATTGAAGAAATTTGAAGAGATGGTCCGTGCTCAAGGTGGTGACTTAGAAGATTTATATCGCCCAGTTCAGGTTACACAGCAAGTTCCAGTTCTTGCGGAAGAGGATGGCTATATTGTGGGGCTTCCTGCTTTGGAATTTGGTCTCTTTGCAATGAAACTTGGTGCAGGTCGTGCAGTCAAGACTGACAATTTAGATTATGAAACAGGTATTGTTTTCAATAAGAAAGTGGGGGAAGCTGTTTCTAAAGGCGAGCAAATCGCAACGATTTATGCCAATGAAAATATTTCGGAAAACATGCTTACAAATTTCCAAAAAAATGTTAAAATAGATAAAGAAAGTGTAAAAACGAAAGAAATCATCGAGATTATTTCTTAATGTACGGAGAAAGCTATGAAATTGAATAAATATATTGACCACACAATCTTGAAACCTGAGACAACACAAGAGCAGGTTGAAAAAATTTTAGCAGAAGCAAAAGAATATGATTTTGCAAGTGTCTGTGTTAACCCAACTTGGGTTGCTTTAGCAGCTGAAAGCTTGAAAGATAGTGATGTAAAAGTTTGTACGGTTATTGGTTTCCCTCTCGGAGCAAACACACCTGCTGTAAAAGCATTCGAAACAAAAGACGCAATTTCAAATGGAGCAGATGAGATTGACATGGTTATCAATATCGGTGCTCTGAAAACTGGAAATTACGATTTGGTTTTGGAGGATATTAAAGCTGTTGTAGAAGCAAGTGGCGATAAACTAGTCAAAGTTATCATCGAAGCATGTCTCCTTACTGACGATGAGAAAGTGAAGGCTTGTCAATTATCTCAAGAAGCTGGTGCGGACTATGTTAAAACATCTACAGGATTTTCTACAGGTGGTGCTACAGTAGCGGATGTTGCCTTGATGAGAAAAACAGTAGGTCCTGACATGGGAGTGAAGGCTTCTGGTGGTGCACGTTCGTATGAAGATGCTATTGCTTTTATCGAAGCAGGAGCGTCTCGTATTGGTGCGTCATCAGGCGTGGCAATCATGAATGGAGCACAGGCGGATGGAGACTATTGATTTAATTGAATTAGCTGTAAAAAACAGTCAAAAAGCATACGTACCGTACTCAAAGTTTCCAGTTAGTGCAGTTCTTGTAGCTAAGACTGGGGAAATATTTACAGGTGTAAACATTGAAAATGCAAGTTTTGGTTTGACCAATTGCGCTGAAAGGACAGCTATTTTCAAGGCCATTTCTGAAGGTGTGAAAGATTTTTCTGAAATCGTAATTTATGGTAAAACAGAAAAACCAATATCTCCTTGTGGAGCTTGTCGCCAAGTTATGGCAGAATTTTTTGATAAGGATTTAAAAGTGACCTTGGTCGCTAAAGATAAATCGACAGTCGAGACGACAGTCGGGGAATTACTACCATATTCCTTTACAGACTTAACATAGTCTGTATGACAGTCATTTGACTGTAGCAATATTACTCTGCAACAATTTAGTTGCAAAAAGATTTTTAGGAGGGTTCAGAAATGAACAAGAAACTTGTAGGACTTGGTCTAGCAGCTGTTGCGGCTGTATCTTTGGCTGCATGTGGTAACCGTGCTTCAAAAAGCAGTAGCTCAGAAGCATCTTCATCAGCGGACACATCTGTGAAAGCTGCTATCGTTACTGACATTGGTGGTGTTGATGACCGTTCATTTAACCAATCTGCTTGGGAAGGTCTTCAAGAGTGGGGTAAAGCAGCTAGTCTTTCCAAAGGTAATGGCTACGATTACTTCCAATCAGCTAGTGAATCAGATTATATCACAAACCTTGATTCAGCTGTTGCTGGTGGTTACAATCTTGTGTTCGGTATTGGTTTTGCCTTGGAGAGTGCGATTGCGGAGGTTGCACCAAATAATCCTAATACACACTATGTAATCGTGGATAGTGTTGTTCCAGATCAAGACAATGTAGTTAGCGTAGGTTTCGCAGACCATGAAGCATCATATCTTGCTGGTGTTGCTGCAGCTAAATCAACTAAAACAAATCACGTAGGTTTCATCGGTGGTATGGAAGGTGTTATCATCGATCGCTTTGAAGCTGGTTTCGTTGCTGGTGCTAAGTCTGTAAACAAAGACATCAAGATTACAGTTGACTATGCAGGTTCATTTGGTGATGCTGCCAAAGGTCAAACTCTTGCAGCTGCTCAATATGCTGCAGGTGCAGACGTTATTTTCCACGCTTCTGGTGGTACTGGTAACGGTGTATTTGCTGCTGCTAAAGCAGAAAATGAAACTCGTAATGAAGCAGATAAAGTTTGGGTAATCGGTGTTGACCGTGACCAATCAGCAGAAGGTACATACACTTCTAAAGATGGTAAGTCTTCTAACTTTGTATTGGCTTCAACATTGAAACAAGTTGGTACTTCAGTTAAAGATATTGCAACTAAGGCAGCTGCAGGTGATTTCCCTGGCGGTAAAGTACTTCAATTCTCATTGAAAGATAAAGGGGTTGAATTGGCAGAAACTAATCTTTCAGAAGATGCTTCTAAAGCAGTTGCAGATGCTAAACAAGCAATTTTGGATGGCAAAGTAGAAGTTCCTGAAAAACCTTAATGAATTTCTTTTCGACAATTCCGATTCGGCGACCCGACGGGGCGCCGTTTTCGGGCTGAGATTTTTCTCAGTAAAGCCTATCAGCTATGGTAGGTTTTACTGACAAAAATGGTATAGTTGATGAAGAGTTTTTAAGTACTCAAAGTAGTACTGAAGAATTTTCAGAAAGCTATAGTCAGAAAGGATAATAGATTATGACTAAGGATTATGTCATTGAAATGCGCAATATCACTAAGATATTTGGTGAATTTGTAGCAAATGACCACATCAATTTGAATGTCAGACTTGGTGAAATCCATGCCCTTCTTGGTGAGAATGGTGCGGGTAAATCTACTCTGATGAACATGCTTGCTGGCTTGTTGGAACCTACAAGCGGTGAAATTGTTATCAACGGTCAATCCGTGAAGATTGACTCTCCATCCAAAGCTGCCCAATTGGGTATTGGTATGGTGCACCAACATTTTATGTTGGTTGATGCTTTCACAGTTGCCGAGAATATCATTCTTGGTTCTGAAACTACCAAAGGTGGCGTGATTGACCTTAAAAAAGCTATCGCAGAAATTAAAGAACTTTCTGCTAAATATGGTCTTGAAGTTGATCCAACTGCAAAGGTTGCAGATATTTCTGTGGGTGCACAGCAACGTGTAGAAATCCTTAAAACACTTTACCGTGGAGCAGACCTTTTAATTTTTGATGAGCCGACAGCTGTATTGACCCCTGCGGAAATTGCAGAGCTCTTGAAAATTATGAAAGCCTTGGTTGAAGAAGGTAAATCTATTATTTTGATTACGCACAAATTGGATGAAATTCGTGCAGTTGCCGATAGTGTAACAGTTATTCGTCGAGGTAAATCAATCGAAACAGTTGCTGTTGAAGGAGCAACAAACCAAGATTTGGCTGAGTGGATGGTTGGACGTTCCGTTTCCTTTAAAACAGAGAAAGTTGAAGCAAATCCTAAAGAAGTCATTTTGTCCATTAAGGATTTGGTTGTCAATGAAAACCGTGGTATCCCAGCAGTTAAGGGCTTATCGCTTGATGTTCGAGCAGGTGAGGTTGTTGGTATTGCCGGTATCGACGGAAACGGTCAAAGTGAGTTGATTCAGGCAATCACTGGTTTACGTAAGGTAAAATCTGGCTCAATCACTATCAAAGGTGAGGAAGTAGTTGGTAAAACTCCACGTAAAATTACAGAAATGCAAGTGAGCCACGTTCCCGAAGATCGTCATCGCGATGGACTCGTTCTTCCGATGACTGTTGCTGAGAACTTTGCGCTTCAAACTTACTATAAAGAACCGATTTCAAAAAATGGTATCTTGAACTATAATATCATTAATGAAAAAGCACGCGCGTTAATGGAAGAATTTGACGTTCGTGGGGCGAGCGAACTCGTTCCAATCAAGGCTCTTTCAGGCGGTAACCAGCAAAAAGCTATCATCGCGCGTGAAATCGATCGCAACCCAGACCTTTTCATTGTTAGCCAACCAACACGCGGTTTGGACGTTGGTGCTATTGAGTATATTCGTAAGCGTCTCATTGCAGAACGTGATAAGGGTAAGGCTGTTCTTGTTGTCAGCTTCGAATTGGATGAAATTTTGGATGTATCAGATAGAATTGCTGTAATCCATGATGGTGTCATCCATGGTATTGTTGAACCTGCTAAGACCAATAAACAAGAGTTAGGTGTCTTGATGGCAGGTGGACATATTGAGAAGGGAGAAGAGCATGCTTAATAAATATAAGAATTTGGCCCTTCCATTAATGGCTGTGGTCAGTGGTATCCTACTTGGAGCGATTGTCATGCTTGTTTTTGGCTACGATCCAATTTGGGGCTATGAAGAGTTATTCTATTCAGCTTTTGGTAATATCAAATCAATTGGTGAAATTTTCCGTGCAATGGCACCACTTGTTTTCACTGCTCTCGGTTTCGCAGTAGCTAGTCGTGCAGGTTTCTTCAACGTTGGTTTGTCTGGTCAGGCCTATGTTGGTTGGGTTTTTGCTGGATGGTTTGCCTTGGCAAATCCTGACTTACCGCGTCCAGTTTTGATTTTGGGAACAGTCTTAATTGCCATGTTGGCAGGCGGTATTGCTGGAGCTATTCCAGGTATTCTACGTGCCTATTTGGGAACAAGTGAAGTTATCGTTACGATTATGATGAACTACATCTTACTCTATTCATGTAACTATATCATTCGTGATGTATTTTCAGATAGTTTGATGAAGAATACAGACTCGACAGTTAACGTGTCAGCAAATGCCTCTTACCAAACAGAGTGGCTCCGTGCATTGACAGATAACTCACGTATGAATATTGGTATTTTCTTTGCCATTATTGCAGTTTTTGTGATTTGGTTCCTATTGACCAAAACGACTCTTGGTTTTGAGATTCGCTCAGTGGGGCTTAACCCAACAGCATCGGATTATGCGGGTATGTCTGCGAAACGTACGATTATTCTATCTATGATTATTTCAGGTGCTCTTGCGGGTCTTGGGGGAGCTATCCAAGGTTTGGGTACTTTCCAAAACGTTTATATCCAAAGCGGTAACTTGGATATTGGTTTTAATGGTATGTCAGTAGCGCTTTTAGCTTCTAATTCACCGTTAGGTATTCCATTGGCTGCCTTTCTATTCGGTGTTCTTTCTGTCGGTGCCCCAGGTATGGTACGTGCACAGATTCCACCTGAATTGATCAACGTTGTTACGGCATCAATCATTTTCTTTATCGGTGTGAAATTTATTTTTGAACAATTATTAAAATCTAGAAATAAAGCGAAAGGAGCGAAATAAGATGAATGTTTCAATTCTTGCCTTACTCATTTCGCAAATGTTGATTTATTCAGCACCCTTAATCTTTACCAGTCTTGGAGGAGTTTTCTCTGAACGCGGTGGTATTGTAAACGTTGGTCTAGAAGGAATCATGGTTATCGGTGCCTTTGCTGGTGTTGTTTTCAATATCGAATTTGCAGGGACATTTGGTAATGCTACTCCATTATTAGCTGTTATTGTAGGAGGTCTTGCTGGTGTTATCTTTGCCGCTATTCATGCGATGGCGACGATTAATTTCCGTGCAGACCACGTTGTCTCTGGTACGGTGTTGAACCTTTTGGCTCCAGCATTGGGAGTTTTCCTAGTCAAGGTTATCTATAATAAGGGTCAAACTGATAGTATTACTGAATCATTTGGTAAATTTTCATTCCCTATCTTGGCAGATATTCCAATCATTGGTGAAATTTTCTTCAAAAATACAAGCTTGATGGGTTATGTAGCTATTGCAACAGCATTTCTTGCTTGGTTCATCCTTTATAAAACCAAGTTTGGTTTGCGCCTTCGTTCAGTAGGTGAACATCCGCAGGCAGCGGATACTTTGGGAATCAATGTCTACGCTATGCGTTATGCAGGTGTGTTGATTGCTGGTTTCCTTGGTGGTGTTGGTGGAGCTGTAAGTGCTCAATCAGTGAATATCAACTTCTCTGCAACAACAATCGTAGGTTCAGGTTTCATCGCTCTAGCAGCTGTAATTTTCGGTAAGTGGAATCCAATTGGCGCTATGCTTGCCAGTCTATTCTTCGGTCTTTCGCAAAGTTTAGCAGTAGTGGGTGGACAATTACCAGGATTAAAAGATATTCCAACGGTTTATCTTCAAATTGCACCATATTTGATTACTGTTATTGCCCTGTCTGCTTTCTTTGGTAAAGCAGTCGCTCCTAAAGCAGACGGTATCAACTATATCAAATCTAAATAAAAAGGTCCAGTGGACCTTTTTATCATGAGCTCGAAAATACGAAGCGAATAAGGTCCAATGGACCTTTTTATCATGTTCTTTGCTGTATAGGAAATGAATAATTGTCCTATTCAAAGGAAGAGGAGTTATAGGGACTTTTGGTTGAGAATAGGAAGAATGACTGGTATAATAGTTTGTCACTAAGGTATGAAATGAGGTAATTGTGAGACTATTGGTGTTAAATATTGCAATGAGTTTAGATGGATTTATTGCACATAAGGATGGAAGCTACGATTGAATTGAAGGACATGGTACCGATAAATACGATACGGTCTTACAGTTTGATAATCAAAAATTCTTTAGGGAGTGGGAAAGAACTCAACCATTCATAGAAGAGTTCGTTTTCCCACCCCCGCACAGTTGATTAGGTTAGATTTGGAGTGTAAAACACGAACAAATCTGCCAATCAACCACTGCGCTGAGATGTTGACACTAACTTTGAGAAGCGGTGCTGGGCTTTTTGCCCAGCCTCGATGGGGAGAAAATCATTAGAAGATTGTCCGTTGGAAATGATTGAAGGACATCAGGAAAAGCAATTTATCGTTGCGAGTCATACTGAGCAGACGGACTATGGTAATGTGCGTTTCGTAAGGGACGTCATCGGGGAGATTATGGAACTTCGCTCTCAAGAAGGTGGAGATATTTGGTTGTTTGGTGGAGCAAGTCTGGTTCAGGACTGTTTAGAGGCGGGAGTGATTGATCACCTTATTATTGGGATTATTCCTACTATTTTGGGTGACGGTATTCCACTTTTCGCCTCACTTTTGGAAGAAAAGAAATTGCTCTTGGTAGAGTCAACTGTCACAGATGGAAT
This sequence comes from Streptococcus sp. 2020WUSS084, assembly GCF_044427445.1. Classification (NCBI taxonomy): domain Bacteria; kingdom Bacillati; phylum Bacillota; class Bacilli; order Lactobacillales; family Streptococcaceae; genus Streptococcus; species Streptococcus sp. 2020WUSS084. The sequence goes on from NZ_JAOTGC010000008.1 coordinate 34,511, forward strand.
TGCTATGTTACGTTATGATATTAGAAAGTAAAAAAGGCGAGCTATTGCTCACCTTTTTTACTATTTTATATAATTAGTTTTTTACACCAGCTGCAATTTCTGGGTTTGCGAAAGCATTATCGATGATGTCTTTCAATTGTTTAGCAGATGCTTGCATTTTTTGCAATTCAGCTTCGCTCAATGGGATATTGACTGGACGAACGATACCGTGGGCACCGATGATAGCAGGTTGACCGATGAAGACATCTTCAACACCTTCGTATTGGCCAGCTTGGTAAACTGACAATGGAAGTACTGCATTTTCATCATCAAAGATTGCTTTAGTGATACGTGCAAGTGCAACACCGATACCGTAGTAAGTTGCGCCTTTTTTGTTGATGATTGAGTAGGCTGCATCACGAACAGATACAAACAAGTCAACAAGACCTTGCTCATCAATATCGCGGTTATCTTGTAACCAGTCGTACAATTTCACACCAGCAACGTTGGCATGTGACCAAACTGCAAATTCTGAGTCACCGTGCTCACCCATGATGTAAGCGTGAACTGAACGTGCGTCGATACCGATTTTCTCAGCCAATGCTTGACGGAAACGAGCTGAGTCAAGAGAAGTACCAGAACCGATAACACGCTCTTTAGGGAAACCAGAGAATTTCCAAGTTGAGTAAGTCAATACGTCAACAGGGTTAGCAGCAACAAGGAAGATACCGTTGAAACCAGAGTTAACGATTTCTGTAACGATTTGTTGGTTGATACGAAGGTTTTTCTCTACCAATTCAAGGCGAGTTTCACCTGGTTTTTGTGGCAAACCAGCTGTCAATACAACCAAGTCTGCGTCATGAGCATCTGAATACTCAGCAGAGTAGATTTTTTTAGGGAATGTGAAGGCCAATGCGTGGCTCAAGTCTTCTGCATCACCTTGAGTACGGTCTTTGTTGATATCGATGATACCCAATTCTTGACCAATCCCTTGGTTAACAAGAGCATAAGCATAAGCAGAACCTACGGCACCGTCACCGACAAGGATTACTTTTTTGTGTTGTTTAGTTGCAGTCATTGCTAAACATCTCCTTAGTTTTATTTGGGGATGACTTCATCCCGACCATAATACATTCTAGCATGTTTTAAGCTTTTTGTCACTTGTGAAAGCGCCTTTGAAAATGTTTACATGCTAGTTTCCAACAAAGAAATTTATTCGCCAATATGGTATAATAGAAGCACAATGACTGTTGAAAGAGGCATATAATGCAAGATAAAAATTTAGTAACGGTTAATCTGACCAATGAGATGAAATCATCCTTCATCGACTATGCGATGAGTGTTATCGTTTCACGTGCTCTGCCTGATGTACGTGATGGTCTGAAGCCGGTTCATCGCCGTATTTTGTATGGGATGAATGAATTAGGAATTACACCGGATAAACCACATAAAAAATCAGCCCGTATCACAGGGGATGTTATGGGTAAATATCACCCGCATGGAGATAGTGCGATTTACGAAGCAATGGTTCGTATGGCGCAATGGTGGAGCTACCGTCACATGTTAGTTGATGGTCACGGAAACTTTGGTTCCATGGATGGCGACGGAGCAGCCGCTCAGCGTTATACAGAAGCACGCATGAGCAAGATTGCGCTTGAAATGCTTCGTGATATTAACAAGAACACGGTAAATTTTGCGGATAACTATGACGCGAGTGAACGTGAGCCTGAGGTTTTACCTGCTCGTTTCCCTAACCTTCTGGTTAACGGAACGACTGGTATCGCCGTTGGTATGGCTACCAACATTCCTCCACACAACTTGGGTGAGACTATCGAGGCAGTTAAGCTGGTTATGGACAATCCCGAGGTAACAACACGTGAGATTATGGAAGTCTTGCCTGGACCAGATTTTCCGACAGGTGCCTTGGTTATGGGGAAATCTGGAATTCACCGTGCTTATGAAACTGGTAAAGGTTCAATAGTTCTTCGTTCCCGCACAGAAATTGAAGAATATGGAAATGGTCGTGAACGCATTGTTGTTACAGAGTTTCCATACATGGTCAATAAGTCCAAGGTTCAAGAACATATTGTCAAATTAGTCCAAGAAAAACGTATTGAAGGAATCACTGCTGTTCGAGACGAATCCAACCGTGAGGGTGTACGATTTGTTATCGAAGTTCGTCGTGATGCTTCTGCTAACGTTATTTTGAATAACCTATTCAAGCAAACACAGCTTCAAACCAACTTTAGTTTCAACATGTTGGCCATCCAAAATGGTGTACCGAAAATCCTTTCTGTACGTCAGATTCTAGAGTCTTATATTGAACACCAAAAAGAAGTAGTCACTCGTCGTACACGATTTGATAAAGAAAAGGCTGAGGCGCGTGCTCATATCTTAGAAGGTTTGCTGATTGCTCTTGACCATATTGATGAAGTCATTCGTATTATCCGTAATTCAGAAACTGATGCTATTGCTCAAGCTGAATTGATGGAGAAATTTGATCTTTCTGAACGTCAGAGTCAGGCTATTCTTGATATGCGTCTTCGTCGTTTGACAGGTTTGGAACGCGACAAGATTCAATCAGAATATGATGAGTTAGTGGCCTTGATTGCAGATTTGGCTGACATTCTAGCTAAGCCTGAGCGTGTTGTTCAGATTATTAAAGACGAATTAGAAGAAGTCAAACGTAAATATGCTGACCCACGCCGTACAGAATTGATGGTTGGTGAAGTTCTATCCCTTGAAGATGAGGACTTGATTGAAGAAACGGATGTTTTAATCACCTTGTCAAACCAAGGCTACATCAAGCGTTTGGCACAGGATGAGTTTCAAGCTCAGAAACGTGGAGGACGTGGGGTTCAAGGAACTGGTGTCAAGGATGATGATTTTGTACGAGAATTAGTCTCTACAAGCACTCATGATCGCTTGCTTTTCTTCACTAATAAGGGACGTGTTTACCGTCTCAAAGGCTATGAAATCCCAGAATATGGGCGTACTGCAAAGGGACTTCCAGTGGTCAATTTGCTTAAATTGGAAGAAAACGAGGCAATTCAAACCATTATCAATGTAACTAAGGACCAGGAGGCAGATAGCTATCTCTTCTTTGCAACCCGCCAAGGTGTTGTAAAACGGACTAGTGTGTCAGAATTTGCCAATATTCGCCAGAGCGGTCTGAAAGCTTTGAATTTGAAAGAAGACGATGAACTCATCAATGTTTTCTTAACAAATGGCCAAGCAGACATTATTATGGGGACTAAGTTCGGTTATTCTGTACGTTTCACTGAAACAGATGTTCGTAATATGGGCCGTACGGCAACAGGTGTTCGTGGTATCAATTTACGCGAGGGAGATCAGTTAGTTGGCGCTACTATGATTTCTGATGACCAAGAAGTACTCGTATTGACGGAAAAAGGTTTTGGTAAACGTACACCAGCCAGTGAGTATCCAACCAAAGGTCGTGGTGGTAAGGGGATCAAGACTCTTAAAGTTGCTGATAAGAATGGTTCTCTGGCAGGTTTGACAACGGTATCTGGTGATGAAGATATTATGGTTATTACCGATACTGGTGTGATTATTCGTACAAGTGTTGCCAATATCTCTCAAACTGGTCGTTCAACCATGGGTGTAAAAGTGATGCGCTTGAATGATGAAGCGAAAATCATGACCTTTGCCTTGGTAGATGCTGCCGAAATTAAAGAAGAAAAGGAATAAATAATCATGTCAAAACGTGAAAAAAAGAAGAAGCGTAAAGGTTCTTTTTGGCGCAATTTTTTAACAGTTGTATTGATACTGATTTCCTTGGCATTGATATTTAATACCTCTATCCGTAATTTTATTATCGGCTGGAATACGAATAAATACCAGATTAGCAATGTTACGACAGAGGATATCGAAAAGAATAAACAGGCTGAGACAACATTTGATTTCGAACAGGTTCAGTCTATTTCTACAGAAGCTATTTTAGCAGCTCAGTGGGATGCACAACGCTTACCTGTAATTGGTGGGATTGCGGTTCCCGAGCTTGGTATCAACCTTCCTATTTTTAAAGGGGTCTTCAATACTTCGCTCATGTATGGAGCTGGTACCATGAAGGAAAACCAAGAGATGGGGAAAGGAAATTATGCGTTGGCCAGCCACCATATTTTTGGTGTAACTGGTGCGGCAGATGTTCTCTTTTCACCGCTTGATCGCGCTAAAAACGGCATGAAAATCTACATTACTGACAAGACCAATGTTTACACCTACGTTATTGATAGTGTGGAAATTGTTTCGCCTGAAAGTGTCTATGTCATTGATGATGTAGAAGGACGTACAGAAGTTACGTTAGTGACATGTACGGACTATTATGCTACGCAACGTATTGTTGTAAAAGGAGTTCTTGAATCAACCACTCCATATAATGAAACGGCAAAAGACATCTTAGATTCCTTCAATAAAAGTTATAATCAGTATGATTATGGACAATAAAACATCTATATATTAAGAATAAAGAAGTGGTATAAAACTGAGGAGATATTCTTTGGTTTTATATGGCTTCTTTTTTATAAGATTTTACGAATAGATAGGTGAGGAGGAAATTATGTATCAAATTGAATTTAAAGAAGAGGCCATTCTACCTAGAGAACGTTTAGTAGAAGTTGGAGCTGAGCGGCTCAGTAATCAGGAACTACTAGCAATTTTTATTAGAACTGGGACAAAAAAAGAACCTGTTTCTATTCTCTCCAATAAATTATTGAATCGTTTGGAGAGTTTAGCGGCTCTAAGAGAACTATCAATTGAAGAATTGCAAAGTTTGACTGGAATTGGGCGCGTCAAGGCGATTGAAATTAAGGCTATGATTGAACTTGGAAAACGTATCAATCAATCAGAGCTACTCTTAAATGAGAGGATTTTGGGAAGTGAGAAGTTGGGACGTAAGATGATTCATGAAATCGGGCATAAGAAGCAGGAGCACCTAGTTGCACTTTATCTCAATACACAGAACCAGATTATCAGCCAAAAAACGATTTTTATTGGGAGTGTTAATCGTAGCATTGCAGAACCACGTGAAATTTTGCATTACGCAGTAAAATGTATGGCAACATCGATTATCATCGTTCACAACCACCCGTCGGGTTCAGTACAACCTAGTAGGAATGATTTGCTATTTACGGAGAATTTAAAAGAGTCCTGCGAAAAGCTAGGACTGGTATTATTAGATCATTTAATTGTTGGAAATAAGGATTACTATTCTTTTAGAGAAGAAAGTGAGTTATTTTAAAGTTTATTGACAATATAGTGGAAGAGGTCTTTTTCAATCTCACGTTTACCGTAGAGTAGTTCAGGATGCCATTGAACCCCTAAAAATTTAGTTGGGTAGGCTGAATGAACTGCTTCAATAATCTGTTGATTATCTGATAGTGCAATGATTTCTAAGTCAGGTGCTAAGTCGTTGATAGCCTGACGGTGAAATGAGTTTACACTCGGATCGGACTTATATATGTCGTAAAGTGGACTATTTTGAGTCAGTTGAATCGTTTGACTGACTTCTTGTCCGTCTATGTCTTGCCAATGTTCAGAAATTGATTGATGAAGGCTACCACCTTGAGCTACATTGTAGAGCTGTAGACCTCGGCAGATACCGAAGATAGGTTTCTGATTTTCTTGGGCAGCCCTTATGAGGGCCAATTCAAACTCGTCACGCTTTGGTAGATAATTATCGCTGTCAATAGTCCTTTCTTCATGATAGTAACTTGGCTGGACATTTTGTCCTCCTGTTAGGATGAGTTTGTCAATAAGATGAATATAATATTTTGCCAAATCTGGCTCTGTAGCAGGAAGGATGAATGGGAGCCCGCCAGCATCTTCAATAGCTTGTACGAGGCAAGTCTGGGTATAAGAAAGCAGGGGTTCTGTATGATCCCCTGTTTTATATTCATTTCCAGAAATACCAATAACTGGTTTTTTCATTGCTTATCCTTTTCGCATAAAGTAGAGTAGTGTCTGTAATTCACTAGTCAAATCAACATACTGGACAACGACGTCTTTTGGGACAGACAAGTTAACTGGTGAAAAGCTCAGAATTCCCTTAACACCAGCTTCAACAAGAATATCGGTCACTTCTTGTGCCTTGACGCTGGGTACCGTTAGAATGGCTGTCTGAGAGTTTGCTTCGCTGATACGTTCCTTGATCTCTGAGATTGCATGGATTGGGATATTTTCATCTGTCGTTCCAACAGCTGGATTATCATCTGCTTCAAAAGCCATGACTATTTTCATTTTATTTCGTTCGTGGAAGCGATAGTGTAGCAAGGCCCGCCCCATATTCCCGACTCCAACAAGCATAACATTGGTGATGGAGGTATCATTTAGAATATCCGCAAAGAAATCCATCAACTCTTTGACATTGTAGCCAAAGCCACGACGACCAAGCTCTCCAAAATAGGAAAAATCTCGGCGGACGGTAGCCGAATCGATTCCGATAGCTTCAGCAATTTCTTTTGAACTAGCTTTTTCAATATTTCCTGCATAGAAACGTTTAAAAATGCGATAGTAGAGGGATAGACGTTTGGCAGTAGCGCGTGGAATATCAGATTTTTTATCGTTTTTCACTTTAGACTCCTTTATTTCGATAGAATACGCTTTATCGATTATTTATATATTAAACAGTTCTTTATTCTATTCTAGTCCAAGTTTGTGAAAAAATCAACAGATTGATTTTAAAAAAAGATTAAACAGGAAACTGTCTAATCTAGTGTTTGTAAATAGCGATAGAGATCCCCGATTGTCCCTTTGTAATCCAGAGCTTGTCCGTCTTGTGTAATGCTGGTAACTGGATAATAGTCTGGGAGGGTTAAGCAACCGGAAAAAGCCAGAATGGCTGCATCTTTATTCTCAAATGTTTGGATACGTTCTTGCTTGTAAGCGTCAAGATAGTGAATTTCAATCATACTAACCCTCTTTTGTAAAGATGTCACGGTCAATCAAGCTATCCATGAGGAAATAGAATTTTTCTTGAATAACCTTGTTACTTTCTGGCTTAAAAATGTTTACCAGATGAAGACCAGACTTGTCGGTAATGTTAATTTTAAAACCAGTTAGGTCTTGATTGATAATAATTTTCAAGAGGAATCCTTGGTTTGAATTTGGAATTTCTTCCAGAAGACGTGTAAGCTGATAGTGGCCTGCTTTGGTTTGTTCAAAGGTGCTATCACGGAGTGTATATTTTTTGATAGCAGAGCTAATGTGATAAGTAAAATTACAATCTTTTAAGGTAACTGATTGTTGGAATGCCATTTTAACCTCCAAGTATTTTCTTTAGTTCGATGATAAGAGTATCTATCTCTTCTTTTGTATTGATTTCAGATAGGCTGATACGAATGGATTCTTTCAGACGATGGGAGTCTTTTCCATACATAGCTTCTAAAACATGGCTATTTTGGACAACACCTGCCGTACATGCGGAACCGCTAGAAACAGCGATACCTGCCAAATCTAGTTGCATGAGTAGTTGTTCATTAAGTTTACCAGGAAAACCGATATTAAGGACATGAGGGAGATGAGGTCCAGCCTGATTGAGATAATAGTCTAAGCCAGACACCCCCTCGATAATATGTTGTCGCAGTTCACTGACATGCTTATGATGCGTATCTAAGGACTCATATTGTTCTGTTAGGGCAGTCGCCATAGCAGCAATAGCAGGGAGATTCTCAGTACCTGCTCGATGTTGCTGTTCCTGCTTTCCGCCGTGGATCAAGGAATCAAATTTATGAACTTTACTATACAGGAATCCCATCCCCTTTGGACCATGGAATTTATGGGCAGAGGCCGCGAGGAAGTCAATTCCGTAGTCAGAGGGAGCAATTGCAATTTTTCCAATTGCTTGGACAGCATCTACATGAAAGACGGCCTGATGATCGGCTAGGAGCTCTCCAATTTCCTTGATGGGGAGTAGCTGACCGGTCTCATTGTTAGCAAACATGACGCTGACTAAAATAGTATCTGGTCGAAGGGCATCCTGAATTTGTTGAGCGGTGATTACTTGATCGACTGGTTGGATATAGGTAACCTCGAACCCAAACCGCTCCTCTAGATATTGCATGGTATGGAGGACAGCATGGTGTTCGATAGCCGTAGTAATCAGGTGTTTTCCTTTGGATTGATGAGCAAGTGCATAGCCTTGAATAGCTAAAGTATCAGCTTCGGAGCCTCCAGATGTGAAAATAATTTGTTCAGGAGAGGCGGAGAGAATCTGTGCAATCTCTTGACGACTTTGTCTAAGACATTGATTGGCTTTCCGACCGCTTTGATGGATACTGGAGGGGTTTCCATAATTTTCTTGAGCCACTTCCATCATCCGTTGGAGTGCAGCAGGAGATAGAGCAGTGGTTGCTGCATTATCTAAATAAATCAAAGAGTTTACTCCTAGTTTTCTTTTTCAGGACTAGTAAATTTGAAAAGTGGGCTGAGTGGCTGATGTTCTTGGATGCGGTGGATGGCATCTGCAATCAAGTCACTAGCTGTTAGGAAGGCGATATTTTTAGGATGCTGTTCTTTGCTTGCAACAGAATCGGTAACTAATATTTCTTTAATTGGTGCTTCATCTAAGAGTTGGGCTGCAGTTCCCGCAAAGAGACCATGGCTGGCAACTGCATAAATTTCAGTAGCACCACCTTCTTGGACAATTTTTGAAGCTTGTGAGAAAGTGCGACCAGTATTGAGAATATCGTCCACCAAAATAGCTTTTTTACCAGCAACATCGCCAATAATATAGCCTTCAGAACGTTCAGAATCATCTTGAGCGTAGTCGATAATCGCAATCGGTGCATTTAGAAATTCAGCGATATTACGAGCTCGTTTGATACCAGAATTTTTAGGACTCACAATGACGACATCTTCTCCGCAGAGTCCTTTTTCCATGTAGTAGGCTGCAAAAAGTGGTTCTGTAAGGAGATTGTCTACTGGAATATCAAAGAAACCTTGAATTTGTGAAGCGTGCAAATCAAGAGTCAATACACGGTCGACACCAGCTTTAACCAGCATATTTGCAACTAATTTAGCTGTAATTGGTTCGCGTGGAGAAGCGGTACGGTCTTGACGAGCATAGCCGAAATAAGGGATGACCGCTGTAATGGTGTTGGCACTAGCACGTTTACAAGCATCGATCATAATCAATAATTCCCACAAGTGATTATTGACCGGATAGCTTGTTGATTGGATAATGTAGACGTCTACGCCACGTACAGATTCTTCAATGTTAATTTGAATCTCACCATCAGAAAACTGACGAGAAGACAGTTTTCCAAGAGGAATTCCAGCAGAATCAGCAATTTTTTCAGCAATATCACGGTTGCTATTGAGTGAGAATAATTTAATGTTATGTTCACCGAGTGGTTGTACCATTTTAAAGTAACTCCTTTTACACACTGAGCTTTTATGATGACATAAAAGTATTTTTTACAATAGATAATTCTATTCTATCAAAAAAATGAAAAATTTTCAGTAGTGAAACTAAAAAATCAACCTTATTTGGCTGATTTTTTATAGTTATTTGATGTAGGCAGCTGTTCGTGCGACCTTACTACTAGCATATTTGAATTGAATTGATTTCTTCTTAAGGAATTCATCAAAAAGAATTTTCCCTGCATCTGCATCGGTCACTTCGACTTCTAATTCATAATCTTTTTGTCCCACATAATCATTTTCATCGAGAGCCATAAGACCTATAGATGTCTGTTTCTCATAGCGTTTTGTCGTGAGGCTTCCCCAGACAGCAAGTTTATCAAGTGGAATCTCTGTTGCAGAAATAATGTCAGAAATTTGTCCTGCTGGTAGTTGAAAATTTTCCAGTAAATGATGAGCAGTTTGGATGTCTAGAGCTTGGTTATATTCTTGATTTCCGACTTCTTGTGGAATTTTTAAGGTTAGTTCTGCTGAGTCTTCAAATGTACGAATACGGAGTGAAAAGCGGTGATTCTTCATATCTAGGTCTGGGGTATCAATGTAGTGGTTTGTTTGAAGAATTGGGCTCACATCTGAAAAGTCAGTAAGCAGGCGTTTGTATTCGGATTTGGTCAATAAGGTTTTATACTCAATTTCAAGGTGGTTTTTCATGCAGTAAACCCTTTCAATGTGTTATAATAGATTAGTCTTTGTGTTATTCTAATACAATTTAAAAGTTTTGACAAGAAAGGGGCCGTATGGACTTTAACTGGGAAGAATTTTTAGACCCCTATATTCAGACAGTTGGTGAATTGAAAATCAAACTGCGGGGGATTCGCAAGCAGTATCGCAAGGCTAATCGGCATTCTCCAATTGAGTTTGTCACAGGACGGGTAAAACCGATTGAATCCATTAAAGAAAAAATGGCCCTGCGACATATCAAATTGGAAAATCTTGCTCAAGATATGCAAGATATTGCCGGTCTTCGGATTATGGTTCAATTTGTGGACGACATTGAAGAAGTATTAGCTATTTTGCGGAAACGCAAGGATATGCAAATTGTGCATGAACGGGATTATATCAACAATATGAAAGCCTCTGGCTACCGTTCATATCATGTGGTGATTGAGTATCCTGTGGATACTATAAATGGCAACGAGACGGTTCTGGCAGAAATCCAGATTCGAACCCTTTCCATGAATTTCTGGGCTACAATTGAACATTCTCTGAATTATAAATATAAGGGGAATTTTCCAGAAGAAATCAAGAAACGCTTGGAAGTTACAGCAAAAATTGCCTATGAATTAGATGAGGAGATGCGAAAAATCCGCAACGACATTCAAGAAGCGCAGGCCTTATTTGATCCTGCCTATCGCAAACTGAATGATGGTGTGGGTAACAGTGATGATACAGATGAAGAATACAGGTAGAAAAAAAATCGCTCTGCTCGCTAGTCGAAATCCTAAGAGTGAAGCGGTGTCCAAAGAATTATGGACAAAGTTAAAAGAAGCAAATTTTATTTTGACTCCTAAAAATCCAGATATTGTCATTTCTATCGGTGGAGATGGGATGCTTTTATCTGCTTTTCACAAGTATGAAAAGTTAATTGATCGTGTACGTTTTGTAGGAATTCACACGGGTCATTTGGGGTTTTATACAGATTATCGCGATTTTGAAGTGGACAAGCTGATTGAAAATCTTAAGCTTGATACAGGTGCTAGAGTATCGTATCCGATTTTAAATGCTAAGGTCAAGATGACAGATGGCCGCATTGTCGAGGCGCGTGCCTTAAATGAAGCGACAATCAAGCGTTTATCTAAAACGATGGTGGCAGATATTATCATCAATAATGTTCCCTTTGAACGTTTTCGAGGTGACGGAATTTCTGTCTCGACCCCAACTGGTTCAACAGCTTACAACAAGTCTTTAGGTGGCGCGGTCTTGCATCCGACCATTGAAGCCTTGCAAATAGCAGAAGTGGCTAGTTTGAACAATCGTGTTTACCGCACCTTGGGTTCATCCGTTGTTGTCCCTAAAAAAGACAAGATTGTGATTGAACCAAAGCATAGTGACCGTTACTCGATTGCGGTGGACAATAAGACTTTTGTCTATGATAGTATTGAAAGTATAGAGTATCAGATAGACAATAGTAAGATTCATTTTGTTGCAACACCGAGCCATACTAGTTTTTGGAATCGGGTTAAGGACGCCTTTATTGGAGAGGTGGAGTAATGCGGTTTGAATTCATTGCTGACCAGCATACGAAAATAAAGACTTTCCTTAAAAAACACGGTGTCTCTAAAGGCCTATTAGCGAAGATTAAGTATACCGGCGGCAATGTCTGGGTCAACGATATTGAGCAAAATGCAACTTACTTGCTTGATATTGGAGATAGGGTTACAATTGACATACCTGCTGAAGAGGATTTGACTGGTAGTTTAAAACCGATTTTCTTTCCGTTGGATATTGTCTATGAAGATGATCATTTTCTGGCGATAAATAAGCCGGTTGGCTACGCCTCCATTCCTTCTGCCTTGCATTCATCCACAATCGCAAATTTTGTAAAAGGTTATCTTATTGAGCAGAATTATGAGAATAAGCAGGTTCATATTGTGACTCGTCTGGATAGGGATACATCAGGCGTCATGCTGTTTGCCAAGCACGGCTATGCCCACGCACGACTCGATAAGCAGTTACAGGCCAAGCTTATTCATAAACGTTATTATGCTTTGGTGAAGGGGAATGGGCAGTTAGAAGAGACAGGGGATATTATTGCCCCTATCGGTCGTCCAGAAGATAGCATCATTACCCGTTGTGTGACAAAGAATGGAAAATATGCTCATACTTCCTATCGTGTTGTACAATCTTGGGGAGATATTCATTTAGTAGATATTCAACTACATACTGGGCGGACTCATCAGATTCGTGTTCATTTTTCTCACATTGGATTTCCATTGTTAGGAGATGATATGTATGGTGGAAGTTTGGAATGTGGGATAGAACGTCAAGCCTTACATTGTTATAATTTAGCCTTCGACAATCCTTTTTCAGCCGAAAGGATTGATTTGGAAGCACCGCTTCCTGAGGATTTTCAGGCTGTTATCAATCAGTTAATAAGTAAATAAATTTAAGGAGTTTGTTCATGAAAATTTTTGAGCAATTAGCTACAAAGCTAGAGGGTAAAAAAGTACGTATCGTATTGCCAGAAGGTGAAGAACCACGTATCTTGCAAGCGACAAAACGTTTGGTAAATGAGTCGGATGTAGTACCCGTCTTGCTTGGAAACCCAGATCGTATTAAGATTTACCTTGACATTGAAGGGATTACAGAAGGTTTTGAAATTATTGACCCAGCTCATTATGATAGATATGATGAGATGGTAGCTGCTTTGGTAGAGCGCCGTAAAGGTAAGGTATCAGAAGAGCAGGCACATGAGTTGTTGAAAGATGTTAACTACTTTGGTGTTATGTTGGTATATATGGGCGTAGTAGAAGGTATGGTATCTGGTGCGATTCATTCAACCGCTTCAACAGTTCGTCCAGCTCTTCAAATCATTAAAACAGAGCCAGGTGTATCGAAAACATCAGGTGCCTTCTTGATGGTAAAAGGTGAAGAGCGTTATATTTTTGGTGACTGTGCTATCAACATTGATCCAGATGCTCAAACCTTGGCAGAAATCGCTATCAACTCAGCACGTACTGCTAAAATGTTTGGTATTGATCCCAAAGTAGCGATGCTCAGCTATTCTACAAAAGGCTCAGGTGCTGGTCCTAAAGTAGATAAGGTTGTTGAAGCTACAAAAATTGCTCAAAAATTGCGTCCTGAGTTGGATTTGGACGGTGAATTACAATTTGATGCTGCCTTTGTTCCTACCACAGGTAAATTAAAAGCCCCAGGTTCGAGTGTTGCTGGTCAAGCGACTGTATTTATCTTCCCAGGTATCTCAGCTGGTAATATTGGTTATAAAATTGCCGAACGTATGGGTGGATTTGCAGCGGTAGGTCCTGTTTTACAAGGTTTGAATCAGCCTGTAAACGACTTGTCTCGTGGTTGTAACCCTGATGATGTTTACAACTTGACCTTGATTACTGCGGTTCAGGCTTTGGAGCACCGTTAATATGAAATTTTTATCACGATATTTTAAGGACTATATTAAGGAATCCATATTAGGTCCAGTTTTCAAACTATTGGAAGCTTGTTTTGAGCTTTTGGTACCATTAATTATCGCCTATATCGTTGATACAATTATTCCAAATGGCAGCCAGGGAAACCTGGTTGCTATGCTTTTTTTACTGGTTGGTCTAGCATGTATTGGAATTATTGTTTCACTAATAGCGCAATATTATTCAGCTAAAGCAGCGGTTGGAGTGACTAAAGAGCTGACGAATGACTTGTATCAGAAGGTTCTTTCCCTTCCCAAGTCTAGCCGAGATATTCTTTCCTCATCCAGCTTGCTGACACGATTGACCAGCGACACTTTACAAATTCAAACGGGTATTAATACTTTTCTTCGTTTGTTTTTACGTGCTCCAATTGTCGTATTTGGTTCGCTCATCATGGCATTCTATATTAGCCCAAGTCTATCTGCCTATTTTCTAGGAATGATTATCCTATTGATTTTTATAGTGACAGTCATTTCTGTTATAACCAGCCGTATTTATCAATCGATGCGAAAAGAATTAGATGGTTTGGTGGGGCAGGTACGTGAGACAGTGACTGGCTGGAGAGTGATTCGTGCATTTGGACAAAGAGAGCGGGAAATTAAGGCTTTTCAAGGCATAAATCAGATTTATAAGAAGCAACAGCTGCAGGCTGGTTTTTGGTCTAGTCTTTTATCACCATTGACATTTTTAGTGGTCAACGGCACCTTACTCATTCTCATCTGGCAGGGGAATATAGCCATTTCACACAATTTGTTGGAACAGGGGATGTTGGTCGCTCTCATCAACTACCTTCTTCAAATTTTAGTAGAATTGGTCAAGATGATTATGGTCGTGTCTACTCTCAACCAGACCTATATTTCAGCGCAACGTATTCAAGAGGTTTTTGACCAAACATCTGAGGATGTAGAGTCTAGTTTGCCAAAAGTGGTTAGTGAGGATAAGGAGATCATCTTTTCTGTGCGCCATCTTTCCTTTTCTTATCCAAAATCTGCTGAGGAGTCCCTGTCTGACATTGCTTTTGACTTACGTAAGGGACAGTTTATGGGAATTATCGGGGGAACTGGGTCAGGTAAGTCCACCCTAGTAGATTTATTGCAGGCACTCTATTCAGTGCCAACAAATCAGCTCTCTCTCTTCATTGATGGAAAAAGTCCCAAGAATTTAAAAGAATGGCGGCAGCGAATTGCCATCGTTCCGCAACAGGCTCAGCTTTTTGCTGGAACTATTCGTTCTAATCTATCTTTAGGATTGGAAGAAATATCTGATAGTGACCTATGGTCTGCATTAGAAATTGCACAGGCTAAATCTTTCATAGAGGATAAAGGTGGTTTGGATAGCCCTGTCGAAGCCTTTGGTAAGAATTTTTCTGGTGGACAGCGTCAACGTTTGACCATTGCACGCGCTATTTTACAGAAAGCACCGATTTTAATCTTGGATGATGCAACATCTGCTCTGGATTATTTGACGGAGAGTCGGTTATTAGTGGCTATTCGCCAGGAATTACCAGGTCAAAACTTAATCATGGTGTCACAAAGAACCAATAGTTTACGGACAGCTGATCAGATTTTAGTCTTGGAACAAGGGCGTCAAGTTGGACTTGGTCGCCATGAGGACTTGCTGAGAAGCTCTGCTATTTATCAAGAAATTCACCAATCGCAACAACAAGGAGAGGAGGATAGCTATGAGACAATCTAGTTTTAAGGAACTGGTCAGATTGGTTTTACAACAGCCCCTTCGAATGTCCTTGATGTTGGTGGGAACTTTGGTGCAAGTGCTTCTGACAGTTTATCTGCCTATCTTGATTGGTCAGGCAGTCGATGCAGTATTGATATCGGATGGTCAGGTCTTGCTCGGTATCTTAGGCAAAATGGTGATGGTTATCTTGCTTAATACGCTGGTGCAATGGTACTTACCTTTGGTAACCAATCGCTTGGTTTACGGAATGGTGGCCGATTTGCGTGAACAGGTCTATGTGAAGCTGCACCAGATGCCCCTATCTTATCTGGATCGTCATTCAGTTGGTGATTTGGTGGCTCGTTTTTCAAGTGATAGTGAGCAATTAACAAATGGTCTCTTGATGATTTTCAATCAATTTTTCATTGGTATCTTGACCATTTTCCTAACCATTTTTACTATGGCTAGACTAGACATGACCATGATGTTGGTTGTAGTTGCCTTGACTCCCGTGTCTCTGCTTGTGGCACGCTATATCGCTAAGAAATCCTATGGTTATTATAGACAACAGACTCAGGCACGTGGGAAGCAATCTCAGCATTTGGAAGAGTCCATCAGTCAACTGACCTTGATCCAATCTTTCAATGCTCAAGAGCAATTTACGCAAGGTTTTCAAGTTGTGAATGAACAGTATGCGACCTATTCCCAACAGGCTATCTTTGCCTCTTCAACGGTCAATCCAAGTACGCGGTTTATCAATGCTATTATTTATGCCTTACTTGCAGGACTTGGAGCTCTGAGAATTATGGCAGGAAATTTTACAGTGGGGTCTCTGACAACTTTTCTCAATTATGCTAGTCAGTACAGCAAGCCTTTTAATGATATTTCCTCGGTCCTATCGGAATTGCAGAGCGCCTTAGCTTGTGCAGACAGGCTGTTTGCTATCTTGGCTCTAGATAGCATTGATGATCAGGCTGAGCGGAAAATTGATTCAGAGGAGCTGAAGGGAGCTATTTCCTTTGAAAATGTGTCTTTTTCCTATAGTCCTGACCGTTCTCTGATTGAACATCTGGATATTGCTGTCAAAGTTGGACAAAAGGTAGCCATTGTTGGACCTACTGGTGCTGGTAAATCAACCATGATTAACCTGCTTATGCGTTTCTACGATGTAACAGCTGGTCAAATTACTTTAGATGGAGTTCCGATTAGCCAGTACAGTCGTGAGGATCTTCGCAGACAGATTGGGATGGTTTTACAGGAGACATGGATCAAATCTGGTACCATTCATGATAATATTGCCTATGGCTATCCAAATGCCACGCGGGAATTGGTCATTGAGGCGGCTAAGGCGGCCAATGCAGACTTCTTTATTCGTCAGCTTCCGCAGGGGTACGATACAGTTTTGGCAGATGGAGGTGAAGCCTTATCCCAGGGACAACGTCAGCTTTTGTCTATTGCGCGTGTCTTTGTTAAAATACCTAAAATCCTGATTTTAGATGAGGCGACTTCCTCTATTGATACACGGACAGAAATTTTAGTACAGGAAGCATTTGCCAAATTGATGGAAGGACGGACCAGCTTTATTATTGCTCATCGCCTATCAACCATTCAATCAGCTGACTTGATTTTGGTCATGGTGGACGGAAAAATTGTTGAACAAGGGAATCATGAAGCATTGATGGCTGAACAAGGCGTTTATTATCAAATGCAAACAAGTCAGCAGACAGAGGAGGATGAAAGTGTTAGATAAATTAAACTTACAACCGATTACGGTTTTAGATGACTATCAAGCTACAATGCTCAATGAGAAAGAGGTGCTACTGACTACTAAGGTGACGGAAAAATCTCTCAATCCATACGGCATAGCACATGGAGGCTTTCTTTTCACATTGGCAGATTCAGTTGCAGGTCTGACAACGGTAGCAGGGGGTTCTTATTCTGTCACCCTACAGTCCAATATACATTATATAAAGGCAGCTAAACTTGGTGATACCTTATCAGTAATAGGCTCTTGCACACATGATGGAAGCAGGACAAAGGTCGTCGAAGTTAAGATAGAAAACCAAGATAAACAGCTACTTGCTTCAGCAAGCTTTACCATGTTTGTAACAGGTAAAGTAGAATAAAATTCTTCGAACATCAAAAACAGACAGTCTTGGCTAGATTTAGAGAAACAAATTCATTCGCTCAATCTCCAACCTCCAAAGTTTCCCCAAACCTTTGTAGAGACGAACTTCGTTCGCTCTATTTCCAATCTCCAAAGTTTCCCCAAACCTTTGGAGCTAGTTTGATTTTGATTATAAACGATATAAGGGAGTTGGCAAAAGCTGGCTCCCTTTCTTTGTGTTATACTAGATGTATGTTAGATTTGAAAGAATATGGAATCGAAATGTGGCCGGAGGAAAAGATTCAAGCTTTTCGCAAGGCACTCTTAGATTGGTATGATGCTAATAAACGTGACTTGCCTTGGAGAAGGACAAGGGACCCATATGCTATATGGGTTTCTGAAATCATGCTTCAACAGACAAGAGTAGACACGGTCATTCCTTATTATGAACGTTTTCTCCATCACTTGCCTACGATTAGTGATTTAGCACAAGCACCAGAGGAGGTCATTCTCAAACTCTGGGAGGGATTGGGCTATTATTCGCGCGTGCGGAATATGCAAGAGGCAGCACAGCAAATGGTAGAAGATTTTGATGGGCAATTTCCGACCACGCATGCAGCCATTTCAAGCCTAAAGGGCATTGGTCCCTATACTGCTGGAGCAATTTCCAGTATTGCTTTTGACTTGCCAGAACCAGCGGTAGATGGTAATGTGATGCGGGTTCTCAGCCGCTTGTTTGAGGTTGATTATGATATTGGTTTGCCTGCCAATCGTAAGATTTTCCAAGCGATGATGGAGCTATTGATTGATCCAGAGCGACCGGGCGATTTCAACCAAGCCCTGATGGATCTGGGGTCGGATATTGAATCGCCAGTTAATCCACGTCCCCAGGACAGCCCAGTCAAAGCCTTTAGCGCAGCCTACTTAAACGGTACAATGGATAAGTATCCAATCAAAGCACCAAAGAAAAAGCCGATTCCCGTGGCCTACCAGGGATTTCTCATCAGAAATAAAGACAATCAATTTTTATTGGAAAAAAATAATGAAGCAGGTCTTCTATCAGGTTTCTGGTCTTTTCCGCTTTTGGAAAAAGGAGCAATCGTTGACAAACAAGTCTCTCTCTTTGAAGTTGCAGAAGAAGTTGTTCAGCCAGATATTCGGCAGAGCTTTACGGAACTTTATGGTCTGACTGTTAATTGGCAAGAGCAAGAATTTGGCATCGTCCAGCACATTTTTAGTCACCGCAAATGGCAGATAGAAATGGTAGAAGGTGTGGCAGAAACACTTAACCTTCCAGAATCAAAAGAATTGAAATGGGTTTCTGTAGAAGATTTTCCTACCTACCCATTTGCTAAGCCGCAACAAAAAATGTGGGAAAACTTTATCAAGGAAAAAGAAAAGCAAAAAAATTAACTTTGGAGCACATAATTATTTGAAAGCGTTTTATAATAGTGGTATAATCTAATTGAAAAAAGGAAATAGTTAGTTAAGATGTTGAACGCCATCTGAATTGCTGAAAGGAGTTCTTTAGCGTTCGTAGAAGTGTATATACTATTAGTCATCTTTCTCTAATAAAAAGAGAGGGATGCTAGTAGGGGGAAAAGTCCGTTATCCCTGTTTTATATCTATTTGTGATATCCATTGTCAAATGCATAGCATTAACTCATTATTTAGCCTTGCTACCCGGTTCAATCAGAAGTAGGCTAAGATTATTCGTGTCGTAACTACTATGTGTTCAAGATGTTGTAACTTTTGAACATAACCTTAGAAAATCACAAAAACCTCTAGCGATTTTCATCATAATAAGCAATCTCCACACTTTAGACAAATAGTAAGAGGACAATCAGAGACATAAGGGTAGCAGAATAATTATTTAATCATTAACTTGTTGTCAAATAACTATCTGGTAATGGACTTTTCCAATTTGACATATAAAAGGGAGGCTGTCATAGCCCCCCTTTACTGTGCTTTTCAGTTTGTTTTCAGTAGGAAAAAACGCCAGCTATACAAACAGACTTTCCAAAACTAGATGGAGGAATGTAGCCAATATAACTAGTGATTAACTAGGCTTAGAAATCAATCTGGACTATAAATATCTACAACTTGACCAATAGGTCGAATATCGTCTTCTGGGCTAAAATAGATGTCATCATAGTCAGAATTGAGTGATTGCAAATAGTCACCTTTGAACTTTTTAACAAAATTTTCGCCATTGACTGAAAAAATTCCAATCGTATTTAGAGGAATATGAGGAGTTAGGCGAATGAAGAGATAGTCTCCATCCTTGATATGCGGAGCCATAGAATCTCCCACAACCTGAGCGATTGTATCATAAGATTGGTTATTCGGAATCTCATCGTTATAGAATGATACAAGATTGTTCATATCTACATCCTGCCAGTAACCTGTACCGGCAGAAACCTTACCAGGAACAGGTAATTCGATTCGCTCCCGGTAGTCATCCAAGTGAAGAATAGAAGCAGAAGGAGTAACTGAGGCAGTTTGCATAGCTGCTAACTGTTCTTGACCAAAAGTTAACCATCGTGCATGGAAATCACCCTTTAATTCATTGTCCAAGGTTTGAATCTCTGGATGAATAGGCTGTTGAAAGAGTTTAAATTGGGAAGGAGTAATCGTTAAAGCTATATCCTGATTGGAATCTAGTTGCTCGATTAGCTCACCAACCGATATAGCCATGCCCTTAGCGACTTTTTCTAGCGTCTCCATCGTTGGCAGGAGAGCTTTTTTGGTTTTGGGATGCTGGTTCTTTTCCAACATAGAAATATAGCCTTTTGTTAAACCAGATAATTCAGCGAATTTATCCATTGATAATTTATTCTTGCTTCGGTATTCTTTTAAAATATCACCTAAAATCATGGTTGTCTCCTTATCTGTTTAACCAATTATACCATTAAAAAATATTTTTTGCAAATTTTGTTTAACATGTTTGACAAAAAATCAAAACGGTGTTATGATAATCTCACAAAAAGAAAAATAGGAGTCGCAAATGAAAAGGATGACAGAGATTTCTTGGAATGATATTTATAAAGAGTGGGAAACCTATGCTAATCATTTTGGTTTGACGACTCCGATAAATGCTGAAAAATTGCGAGATCAGAAATCGAAGGATTTCGGAAAAGGAAGTCTGATTACGCTGGACTTATTAGCCGATTACAATACTGATTCTGAGAAGACCGCAGCTATTTGGGTAGCTTCATTTTGTAGAGATTTAATACAAGATTACGCATATTTACTAAATGGTAGAGCCTATCTTACAGTCAATCAGATTTATTTTCAGGCACTCAAACAATTCCAGTCAGAAGCAGTAATATGGTCAAAACCTCTCACACGATTGCAACCGAAGTTATTTGTATCTTATCGTTTGTTGGAAAATCTTGATTTGAGCCATTATTCTTGTGTAGTTGAGTTAGCAATGTTGCAGGCAAGTATGGTTCGGATGCAGATATTAGAAAAGTAATTATAATAGGAGAATGAAAATGTTTAATTTGTTGTATAAGAATGCTGAAGTATCGAAAGTTGCAGAGTATTGGAATGATACTTTGATAGAAAGAGGAATTTTGAGCGCTGATGAATTGCTTGAAGGAAAATGTTGGAGATGTAAAAGTTTTCATGGTGTAGCTGTGTGTCAGATTGTATCAAGCAAATGGAGCAAGGATACGAGCCTGGCTAATGAGATGGTCCTCTGTCTATCCTGTCAGCATGAAAAACCTAATGTAGCTGATACAGAAATTGTGTGGCAATGGTTAGAAGTTGAGAATAATGAACGTTACTGGACTCTACAAGGTATGGCAGAATATGAGAAAATGTATAAAAAATCAGTACTTCAAGAGTTATGGGATATGGGAATTAGAGATGGTGAAGAAGTCGAGACGCTTGTAAATAAAGTAACTAGCCTTTCTCGTAAGAATGATATTGTTTTAAATAGAGCAACCTTAGCAGGATTATTTCGCTGTGAAATTGAACAAATGCGTCGAAAGGCATTTCTAAATTGGACAGGAATTTTTAAGCTAGTCAGTTAACCGATACAGTTGTAGGAAAACATCTCATGCTGATTGGAGTAACAGATAAATAAAAAAGCGCATCAGCTTAGAATCTTAAAGGAAGAAGTCTAATGATGCGTTTATGGGATTATATTTCAGCTAATAAAAATTGGAGAGAATACTTTTGCATTATAGTTATTTAAATTAGGGAGGTTATTCGATGTTAGAAATAAAACGATTCTCCTTTCTAGAAAATCGGTAACTGCAATGTTGACAACGATAATAAGTCCGATCAGCTTCATAGAGCATTGCAAACATAGCTCCCTCTATGCCATTGATTGCATGACCAATCATACCGGCTTTACGAGAATATCTTTTTTGTGTTGGAACGTAAGTTTGCAGTTTTATTGACTTACATTTTGGACATTTGAGCGCTTGTTTAGTGTCCATATTATTAGGATGGCATCTGCGATAGATGCTGTAAGAGATTATTAGTACTAGGAGGGTAATCGGACCGATATATTCTATTAAGGTATTCATAATCTTATTGTAAATCTTGTCCTTATTTTATTCAAGGAAAATGAATATTATTTTTCTAGAATAACTGATCCTATGGCTATAGTTGTTAACTATATATATATCTAATATTTAAGTATTAGTCAAGATGGTAAAAATGAGGTAGAATACAGAAAAAGACCAAAGGAGTACCTTTATGACTAGAGAATTTTCATTTGAAACCCTTCAACTCCATGCTGGACAAGAAGTTGATTCTGCTTCAAAATCACGTGCTGTACCCATCTATCAAACTACTTCCTATGTTTTTGAAGACGCTCAAGAAGCAGAAGATTTATTTGCCTTGCGTAAATCAGGGAATATCTATACTCGTATCACTAATCCGACGGTCTCTACTTTTG
The DNA here is from genome assembly GCF_044427445.1 of Streptococcus sp. 2020WUSS084. Lineage (NCBI taxonomy): Bacteria > Bacillati > Bacillota > Bacilli > Lactobacillales > Streptococcaceae > Streptococcus > Streptococcus sp. 2020WUSS084. The sequence continues at coordinate 56,769 of NZ_JAOTGC010000008.1, forward strand.
AAAATCGTGTGGCAGCTCTAGAAGGTGGCATTGGTGCCTTGGCCACTTCTTCAGGAATGGCAGCTATCACATACACTGTTCTAGCATTAGCACATGCTGGTGATCATATTGTGGCGGCAACGACACTCTATGGTGGGACTTTTAACCTATTCAAAGAAACTCTTCCTCGCTATGGTATTACAACAAGCTTTGTAGATATTGATGACTTTGAAGCAGTAGAAGCTGCCATTCAAGATAATACAAAACTTGTATTTATTGAAACCTTGGGAAATCCTGTTATCAATATTCCTGATCTTGAAAAATTGGCAGAAATTGCACACCCCCACCACATCCCGCTTGTTTCAGATAATACCTTCGCAACTCCATATTTGATTAATGTATTTTCTCATGGTGTTGATATTGCCGTCCATTCAGCAACCAAGTTTATCGGTGGGCATGGTACGACCATTGGCGGTGTGATTGTCGATAGCGGCAAGTTTGATTGGGCGGCATCTGGTAAGTTTCCGCAATTTGTTGAAGAAGATCCAAGCTATCATAACATTAGTTATACTCGTGATATTGGTGCAGCTGCATTTATTGTAGCAGTTCGTGTACAATTACTTCGTGATACAGGTGCTGCCCTTTCTCCATTCAACGCCTTCTTGCTTTTGCAAGGGTTAGAAACCTTGTCTCTCCGTGTAGAGCGTCATGTATCTAATGCTGAAAAAATTGTTGACTTTTTACTTAGTCATCCTCAGGTAGAGTCGGTCAATTATCCATCACTTCCAGATAGTCCTTATAAGCCTTTGGCGGATAAATATCTGCCTAAGGGAGTTGGCTCTATTTTCTCTTTCCAAGTAAAAGGCGGAGCAGAAGAAGCGCGTAAGGTTATTGATAGTTTGGAAATCTTTTCCAATTTAGCAAACGTTGCCGATGCTAAATCACTAGTAGTTCATCCAGCTACAACCACGCATGCTCAGTTAGCTCCAGAAGATTTACTTGCTGCTGGGGTCACACCAAATCAAATTCGCCTATCCATCGGACTTGAAAATGTCAATGATTTGATTGAGGACTTACAGCTTGCTCTTGATAAACTATAAGCTGTAAAGCGAATATATTCGAAATACTATTAGAAAAGGAAATTTGGCGTGTGTGCCAATTTCCTTTTTTATATCTGTTCTAGTTCTTCCAGTCCATTCTCACTTAGTCGGTAGATTCTTTGACAAACTTCTTTCAAAAAACGTCTGTCGTGTGATACACATACCAAGCCACCTGGATAATCGGCAAATAGTTGACGAATATATGGCTGAGAAGTAGGAGAGAAGTTTCGACTGGGTTCATCTAATAAGAGAAAATTGGCTTGATCAAGAACCATTTTTAACAAGAGTAACTTGGCTTTTTGTCCCCCCGAAAGTTCACAGATCTTGTGATGAACTTCTTGTCGTGTAAACTGCAGACTGGCTAGATGTGTTAAGATAAGTTGTTCCTGCTCACAATTGCCATTTTCTAATAAAATATCAAGTGGAGTTTTAGACTCATCAAGGACTTCTGAATAGTGCTGGGGCATGTAGCCCAAGTTTATGTCCGCTCGTTGCCTGAGTTCTTGATAGATTAACTTTAGAAAACTGGATTTACCAATTCCATTTTGTCCAATGATGCCAATTTTCTCTTGTCCATTTAAGTTGAAATGGATATTTTGAACTAATTGTCGCCCTCTAATGTTCAATTGGAAGTTTTCTAAGTCAAGCACTTGTTTTCTAGCTGGTAGTGGAGAAATGTCTGAGAAGAAGAGGGAAATGGCATCTTCATGAAAAGGAACTTGTGTGAGATTTTCCTTCATTCTTTCATAGCGTTTTTCACGTGATAAGACATTCTTCATTTTCTTGGCTATGAGCCGTCCTAGTGTGGCATCGTGGGTGTTGAGCAAGGTATGACGAACCTGTGATTTTTGACGTAGGTGCTTGTTCATAGCCTTGTCAAATTCTTTTTTGTCGTTCCGAGCTTGTTGGACTTGCTTCTGATAGGCTTGTTGGCGTCCCAATGCGTAATATTGGTAGTCAAGATCTTCAACCTTGGTCTGAGCAAGTGTTTTCTTTTTAACCGATTCTAGGTGAATGATTTTTGTAGCTGTTTTACTGAGGAAGTCTTCATCGTGAGAAACGAATAATATGGTTTTAGGACTCGTGATGATATAGTTTTCAAGCCAAAGTAAGGTATCTAAATCCAAGTCATTGGACGGCTCATCCAGAAAAATAATATCAGATGGAGTTGCTAAAGATTTGATTAACTGAATTTTTAATTTTTCGCCACCTGACAGGCTTCCAATCAATTGTTGACTGGCAAATCGCTCGCTGTCAAACTGAAGCTGGTCAGCATAGAGGTAGAGTAGGCCGTAATCAATGTCACTGTCCATGTCAGCGAAGAAGTAGTCGTTCAATGTCAGCTCTGCTATTTCCAGTGGAAGACTTTGGGGAATATAGATGGGTGAGCAAAAATTTCGTTGAATATTGCCTGATAGGAGTAGGTAATCTGTGACAAGAGTTGAATCCATTAAGGTTAGTAATAGACTGGATTTTCCATTTCCTTCTTCGCCGATGATGGCTATTTTATCGCCAGGGTTGACAATGAGGTTTAGGTCATGAACTAGATTTCGCAAATCTTTTTGATGGTCGAGGGATAGGTGGTGAGTGATTAGTAGCATAAGGCCTCCTTTACAAGAAAAAACACACTACCTATTTAGTAGTGTGTCGAAATCTGCTCAAAAAGACCCTATTCAAGGAATAGAGGGAACAGAAAAATGGACGCAAGAAAACTACTAAATAAGTATAGAACTTAAATTGAGTTTACTTGTTATTGTCCATTTCTCCTTACCTCGCATACTTTATTTGTTTTAATATAGCATATCGATAGAAGCTTGTCAATCAGCGTGCTATAATATTCATAGATTTTGATAGAGATATATGTTAAAATGAACTTATTGTAAATGAGAGGGGATCCGAAATGGCAATCACTGGAATTGAGCAAGCAGACATTTTAGAAATAGACAAACAAGTCCGTTTACGTCGGTATGATGGTCAGCATGATTTTGCTTTTGAATGGCACCAAGATCTAGAATTGGTCTGGCTGATTGATGGTGATCAAGAACGTTATAGTCTTGACTTGCTCGATCGTATGTATGATTATTTGTCTAAAAATGGCGAATGTTACTTTATTGAAATTTTTGAAGACGATCAGTTTATCCCAATTGGTGATGTGACGTTGTTTGCAGATGATTTTGCCATTGCCATTGGAGATAAGCGGTATTGGAACAAAGGAATTGGAACCAAGGTATTGCAGCGAATGGTAGAACGTGCAAGGGAGCTTAGCTTTGTGGAAATACTTGTCGAAGAAATTTACGATTGGAATCTTGGTTCACGAAAGCTGTTTGAGAAATGTGGTTTTGAAGCAGTAAAGAAGACAGAGAAAGGATGTTCTTACAAAAAGATGTTATAGGTATTAATTGTGAGATGTTAAAAAGCCTCTGACACACTTGGTCAAAGGCTTTTTGTATTTTTACACGTTCAATACCTTATCTAGGAAGTCTTGTAAACGTGGATGTTGTGGGTTGTCAAAGATTTGCTCTGGTGTACCATCTTCAAGGAACTCGCCGCCATCCGTGAAGATAACGCGGTTAGCAACCTTGCGGGCGAAGCCCATCTCGTGTGTGACGATCAACATGGTCATACCTTGCTCAGCCAAGTCTTTCATTACGTTAAGAACGTCTCCGACCATTTCAGGGTCAAGGGCGGAAGTTGGTTCGTCAAAGAGCATGATGTCTGGGTTCATAGCGAGGGCACGAGCGATGGCAACACGTTGCTTCTGACCACCTGAAAGGCTGTCTGGCATAGCGTCGCGTTTGTCTGCCAATCCAACTTTTTCCAATAATTCCATGCCGACCTTTTCAGCTTCAGACTTGTCCATCAATTTGTGTTCGATTGGCGCAAATGTGATATTGTCTAGGACTGACATGTGTGGGAAAAGGTTAAAGTGCTGGAATATCATTCCGACATTTGAACGGAAGGCATCAACATCTGTCTTAGGATCGGTTAAGTCATATCCATCGACTGTTACTTGACCACTTGTAATGGTTTCAAGTAAGTTCATTGTACGAAGGAAGGTCGATTTACCTGAACCAGAAGGACCGATGATACAAACAACATCGCCTTCATAGAACTTAGCAGTAATACCTTTGAGGACCTCGTTTTTTCCATAAGACTTGTGTAAGTCATGGACGTTGATTTTTAATTGAGCCATTATTTGCCTCCTTTTTCGAGTTTGCGTGCTAAGCGAGTCAAGAGTGTGATAACTACCAAGTAAATGATGGCAAGAATTGCATACATACGGAAGGATTGGTAGTTACGTGCAATAATGATTTTACCTGCTTGGAAGAGTTCTACCAAACCAATCGCAGAAATGATAGTAGTATCTTTCAGAGTAATAACAAACTGGTTGATAAAGTTAGGCAACATAATTTTACCAGCTTGAGGTAGGATAATCTTACGCATGGTTGTTCCGTAGGAAATACCCAAACTGCGAGATGCTTCCATCTGACCAGCTGGAACTGCCTGAATACCGCCACGAACAATCTCAGCAATATAGGCACCAGAGTTGAGGGATAGGGCAATCGTACCAGCGACAAAGTCATTGATTGGAGATTGTTGACCAGTAATCGACTCGATTAAGTTTGGAATACCCCAGAAGATGAATGCAGCGACAATCATGAGCGGAATACCACGAACAACATCTACAAAAACAGATGAAGTAACACGGAGTGCTTTAACTGGGCTGACTGCAAACATACCAAAGATAATACCGATGACAATTGCAATAGCAAATGATAGAAGGGCAAGTCCAATTGTGATACCAAGGCCTGAGAGCAATTGACCGTAGTTGTTTTTCAAAAGACCAACAATCGTTGTCTCATCAACAGTTGAAGTTGTTGCGCTTGCTTCTTCCGTTGAGTTGAAATACTTATTAAGGATTTCATCATACTTGCCTGATTCAACCAGGGCAGCTAAACCGTTGTTAAACATTTCAATCAATTCTGGGTTGGCACCTTTTTTAACGGCAAATCCATATTCACCTGATTTTTCGCCAGGGATTGGTGTTGCAAAGTCGCGACCTTGTTGGATGGCATATAGAAGAACGGCTTCGTCATCCATAAGAGCATCGATAGAACCAGAGTTTAAACTGTCATACATACTTGAAGCTTCGTCGAAGGCTTTTAGGGTATAACCATATTTTGCCTTGTTTTCTTCTAAGAAGCTATATGAAGCAGTACCATTTTTAGCCCCAACAGTTTTCCCTTTTAAGTCTTCGTAAGAAGCGATGTCACTACCATTTTTAACAGCTAATAGGATGTTTGAAGTATAGTAGGCGTTTGAGAAGTCAAAGATTTCCTTACGAGCATCTGTGATAGACATACCTGCAATAACTGCATCAGCTTGTCCAGCTTGAACAGCATTTAGTGCAGCGTCGAAACCAAGGTTTTGAATGGTAATAGTAAATCCTTGTTGTTCAGCGATTGCCTTGATTAATTCCATGTCAATACCGACATAGTTACCTGATTCATCTTGGTATTCAAATGGAGCAAAAGAAGAATCTGCCACAATTGTGTAGCTTGATTTGACAGGTGTTGCTTTAGCTGATGCGTTTCCTGTTAAGCTTAAACGAGATGAGTAGTCGGCACTTTCGGTAGAAGTGGTAGAAGCTCCCAACCATTTGTTCATGATTGTTTCGTAGGTACCATCCTTTTTCATCTCAGCTAAAGCTTTGTTAAAGTCTTCAACAAGATATTCATACTGGCTACCTTTTTTGACAGAGAAACCGAATGAACCGATGGCTTCGCCGTCAATATCAATGCTTAGATCTTGACCTTGTTGAATAGCGTACTGAATAACTGCTTCGTCGTCCATTACAGCATCAACAGCACCAGCAGAAAGGCTATTATACATCAAATCGCCAGTATCAAAAGTTTTTACGTTGTATCCGTACTTGTCTTTGTTTTCTTCTAGGAAGTTTTGAGCTGCGGTACCGTTTTTGACACCGACAGTCTTGCCTTTAAGGTCCTTATATGAAGAGATGGTATTTACCTTTGTGGTAGCGATAACGATTTTGGTGTCGAAGTAAGGGTCTGAGAAAGTAAATACTTTCTTACGTGCTTCGGTGATAGTTGTACCTGCCATTAGGGCGTCCGCAGATCCAGCCTGTACAGCGTTGACAGCTGCATCAAATCCTGGAAAGCTTTGATTCATGGTCCAACCTGAGCGCTTGGCTACTTCGTTGATGATGTCAACATCTAATCCTTTATAAATTTGATCTGAGTCTTTAAACTCGAATGGGGCGTAAGCATTGTCAAATACGACATCAATAGTATCGTCAGCTTTAACGCCAGTAAAAATAAAGAATACTGGCAGAATGCTTGCCAATAACATGAGTAGTTTTTTCTTCATTTCCATACTCCTTCTATTATAAAATAACTGCCCTAGTATATCATATTCTGACAATTAATGCAAAATCGAGGTTTTTGCGATGTTAGAATTTCTGACATACAAAGTCATTAAAATGTGAGAAAATTTAATATTTTAGGGCAATTGATTTTGAGTAAGTTCAAGCAGACTTGTGGTAAAATAGAATAGTGAAAGGAATGGGGATGATTGTTCGTTATAGCAGATGGAAATCTTTGTTGGCCTTGGGTCTGAGTTTATTTTTTGGCTTGCCATTGTCTTATGTAACGGTTGTTTTATTTATCAGTTTATGGGGAGAAGATGTAGCGACAGTGACCCTCGGTGGGATTGTGTTTTTACTAATCTTTGGCATTCCAACCTTGTCTTCACATCTGGTTATTATCGTTTCTATTCAGCGCCTCTTTTTTGGATTAAAAGCATTTGAACTGACAGAGAATCACTTTGTTCTCTATCGGGGAATATTTCGAAGAAAAGCTGTGTCCACTCCTATAAACGAAATTGAGTTTATAGGAATAGAAGAGCAGACGCTAGGAGCAGGCTTGAGCCGTCTTTTTGGAAATGTTTCTGAAAAAACAGTAGAATCTGTAGGGAAGACAATCGCATTTGCGACTGGGGCTAAAACGAGTGCAAGGGCCAGTTTGTCGGACACCTACACGCACTTATTGATATTATTTCATGACAGTGAGCGAGCTGTCTTTTATGCTAAACAATATGGAATTAAGATAAAGAATTTATTGAAATACACGGCGGAAACTTCGATTCTTAATATTGAACCCGGCCCAATTGAGCATTTTTCCGAAGAGAAGTTGCAAGATTTACTAGAAGAAAGAAAATTGAACAAATGATCAACCGAAATACTGAAAACCAATTTAAACTTGTGTCAAAATATGCACCGTCTGGTGACCAGCCCCAAGCCATTGAAACCTTGGTTGATAACATCGAGGGGGGCGAAAAAGCCCAGATTCTCATGGGGGCGACCGGTACTGGTAAGACCTACACCATGAGTCAGGTCATTGCCCGTGTCAATAAGCCTATCTTGGTCATCGCCCACAACAAGACTCTAGCTGGTCAGCTCTACAGTGAGTTCAAGGAGTTCTTCCCAGAAAATGCGGTCGAATACTTCGTGTCTTACTATGATTACTACCAGCCAGAAGCCTATGTACCGTCTAGCGATACCTATATCGAAAAGGACAGTTCGGTCAATGATGAGATTGACAAACTCCGTCACTCAGCGACCTCAGCTCTTCTCGAACGGAATGATGTCATCGTCGTGGCCTCCGTTTCCTGTATCTACGGTTTGGGATCGCCCAAGGAATATTCAGATAGCGTAGTCAGCCTGCGCCCAGGTCAGGAGATTTCCCGCGACCAGTTGCTTAATTCTCTGGTCGATATTCAGTTTGAGCGGAACGACATCGACTTCCAACGGGGGCGTTTCCGTGTACGTGGAGATGTGGTGGAGATTTTCCCAGCTTCTCGTGATGAGCATGCCTTTCGTGTGGAGTTTTTCGGGGATGAAATCGACCGCATTCGTGAGATTGAGAGCCTGACAGGTAAGGTTTTGGGCGATGTGGACCACTTGGCGATTTTCCCTGCCACCCACTTCGTGACCAACGACGACCACATGGAAACGGCCATTGCCAAGATTCAGGCGGAACTGGAAGAGCAGCTCAAGGTCTTTGAGGCAGAAGGAAAACTCTTAGAAGCTCAGCGATTGAAACAACGGACCGACTACGACATTGAGATGCTTCGGGAAATGGGCTACACCAACGGAGTTGAGAACTATTCGCGACACATGGATGGGCGAAGCGAGGGCGAGCCTCCGTATACCCTGCTGGACTTTTTCCCTGAAGACTATCTGATTATGATTGACGAGAGCCACATGACCATGGGGCAGATTAAGGGGATGTACAATGGTGACCGCTCACGCAAGGAGATGTTGGTTAATTATGGTTTCCGCCTCCCAAGTGCACTGGACAACCGTCCGCTGCGCAGGGAAGAATTTGAGAGTCATGTCCACCAGATTGTCTATGTATCTGCGACGCCGGGTGACTATGAGATGGAGCAGACCGATACCGTTGTTGAGCAGATTATTCGGCCGACAGGGCTTTTGGATCCAGAAGTGGAAGTCCGTCCAACCATGGGCCAAATGGATGACCTTTTAGGTGAAATCAATGCCCGTGTTGAGAAGGGTGAGCGGACCTTTATCACTACCCTGACCAAGAAAATGGCAGAGGACTTGACTGACTACCTGAAAGAAATGGGCGTTAAGGTCAAGTATATGCACTCGGATATCAAGACCTTGGAGCGTACGGAGATTATCCGTGATTTGCGCCTGGGTGTCTTTGATGTCTTGATAGGGATTAACCTCTTGCGTGAAGGGATTGACGTGCCAGAAGTTAGTCTGGTGGCTATTCTAGATGCTGACAAGGAAGGCTTCCTCCGTAATGAACGAGGGCTCATCCAGACAATTGGTCGGGCAGCTCGTAACTCTGAAGGCCATGTGATTATGTATGCGGACAAGGTCACCGAGTCCATGCGGAAGGCCATGGAGGAAACAGCCCGCCGCCGCCAAATCCAAATGGCTTATAATAAAGAACATGGCATCATTCCACAAACTATTAAAAAGGAAATCCGTGACCTGATTAGCGTGACCAAGGCTGTCACTCAGGACAAGGAAGAAGTGGTGGACTTCAATGCCCTCAACAAAGACGAACGTAAGGCTATGATCAAGAAACTGGAAGGTCAAATGCAGGAAGCTGCAGAAGTACTTGACTTTGAATTGGCAGCCCAGATTCGTGACATAGTTACTGAGTTGAAAAATATGTAGTAAGAGTTGCTAAATTCAGTGATTTAAGTAGAATGAAATTACAAGAGGCGGCAGGTAGAAATTGACCTGCCACCTTTTATAATACTTAAAATTTTTACTTGGGGACTTAGGGACAAAAAATTTGTCCTTATCCCTATAAAAGGTTATAATGGTTTCTATACTATTTAGGGAATAGGGGAGTTTTTATGAAGAATATTTTTGGTGAAAAACGACAGCGGTTCGGTTTTCGGAAACTGTCAATTGGACTTGTCTCGGCAGCTGTAGCAAGTTTGTTTTTTGCATCGTCGGTCGCAGCAGCACCGTCAGCTAGTGCTCAGTCTATCAATTATTCCTATGTGACAGAGCAAGAGTTGACAGATGCAGAAAAGGAGTTGATTATTCGTGACTTGCCTGGCTTAGCTCAGGAAACGGATGCAAATTATTACCTGATTTATCGTCCAGCTACTGGCACAGCATCTACTCCATCGACAAGCACGTCTCAAGTTTTGCCAAATACTGGCTCCGTAGAAACTGGACTATTGGTGGCAGGCGGAGTGTCTCTCCTATTATTGGCTGTTAGATTTGGTAAAAAAGGTAAGAAGGAGTTGGCGGGTGTCATCCTTTTGACAGCTACGGGAGCAAGCTTCTTGGGTCCAACTAGCTCCGCATTGACGAGTCAAATTTTGGCTCGATATAACCATGCTATTGAAATATCTGCAGGACAAGCATTGCCGACCCCAGCTGAGATTGATGGCTACGTTTATGTAGGATATTTGAAGGATAGCAAAGCTATTGAACAAACTACTTCGGAAGAGGAAAAAACAGCGGAATTCCCAGCATCAGAAGGAATCCGTACAGAAACCATTGTCAACAAGACAGAGACTATTCCATTTGAAATTCAAACCGTAGAAAATCCCCAATTATCTGCGGGGACAGAGCGAGTGGTACAAGAAGGACAGGATGGGGAGCGTACTGTAACGATTAAACAAGTCCATTCAAAAGGTCAAATTATTTCGGAAGAAGAGATTTCCTCGACGGTTACAAAAACTGCTGTTCCAAAGATTGTTGAAGTTGGTACAAAACAAGCAACCGATGATATTGTTACAGAAGTACCAGATACAGAACCAAGTTATGAAAACTCGACGAATTCTTTAACAGAAGAAACAGTTACTCATACCGAAGTCTTTGCCTTTGATGTGCAAGAAATCTATGATGTAAACTTGGCAGAAGGTAGTCGTGAAGTTGAACAGAAGGGACAAGATGGTGTTCGGACAATCGAGACTAAGAATTATTATGCCGATGGTGTACTAATCAAATCCGAACAAGTTTCAGATGTAGTGACAAAAGAACCAGTAACAGAAGTTGTAAGAGTAGGCACGAAAACAACAGATGTTATTGGATCTGAAACCGTTGTAACAACAGAAGAGCTTCCGTTTGAAACGACAGTCACAGAAACAGAAGAACTTTATGTTGGAGAAGAAAAATTCATTACTGAAGGTAAGGTTGGTTCTAAGGAAGTTACCACTACTTATCAGACAATCAACGGAGTCCGTCAACCAAACCCAACAGTGACTGAGAGAGTCCTTGAAGAGCCAACAACGAAAGAGGCTCTCAAAGGAACAAAACCAATAGAAGGTACGGAAACCGAAACTAATCAAGTTGAAATTACCTTTGAAACAGAGTATGTTGATGACCCGACACTGCTAGAAGGTAAGACCAAAGTTGTAACGGCGGGTGTAAATGGCTCTAAGACAGTTACAACAACTTACCAGACTATCAAGGGAGTTCGTCAGGAAAATCCTACTGTAACAGAAGAAATCACCAAACAACCAGTCAAGCAAGTGATTGCGCGTGGTACAAAGGTTGAAAAAGTCCCACAAGTGATTATCACAGACTTGGTTGAAAATGACGATGCCAAGTCAGCGACAATCAGCTACAAGTTGACAGACGAAACCGCTAACTTCCAACGAGCTGTTGCTCTCCTCTATGATAATACAGGTGCCTTGGTACAGGAACAGGCAATTACGGATCCAAATGGCCAGTTGACACTTGAAAATCTTGATTTCTACACAGATTACACTGTTAAGACTAAGATTTTCTACACAATGGCAGAGCAGGAACAAAGCTCGGAACAAGAAGCTATTCTTGAAAGCATGCGCAAATTTGATTTAGTCTATAAAAAGATTGAAGTCAAAGATATTGATGCGGTGACTGTATACCGTCGCAAAAATGGTAGCTACATCGGTCAAGAATTCTTGGAAGAACTGCCAACATCCACCGATGAATTGTTTATCAAGGTGACTTCAGACCGCTTCAAGGAAGTATACCTACCTGTGTCAAGCATTGAAGAAACAACCTTGAATGGCAAGGCGGTCTTCAAACTAGTTTCATCCTTTGATGAATTGGTACAGGACAAGAATGCCCAATACGTTGCCAACCGTGAATTCTACATTCCGAAGATGGCGACTGATGCAAATACCTACACATCCTTCAAAGCTTTGATTGACGCTATGAAGGCAAATCCAAAAGGCACCTTCAAACTAGGAGCGCATTTGGACGCAAGTGAAGTTCCTGTTGGAGATGTTGCATCGTATGTGACCAACTTTAGCGGTACCTTGGATGGCTTAAATGACGGCTACGCCTTTTCTATCAGCAACTTGAAAGCACCATTGTTCTTTAACCTTGGTGGTAAAGTTCAAAACTTGGACATCAAAAATGCAAGCCTGAATACAAGCTCTAAGAACCCACTTGCGACAATTGCTATCAATGCCAATGGAGCAACCATTACAAACGTAGCAGTAGAAGCATCTATCAAAGGTCCACAAAACGTATCAGGTCTGGTTCATTCTGCAACCAACTCTACTATCAAGGATGTATCCTTCAAGGGTAGTATTGAAGTAACCGGAACCGATGCAAGCCTAACTGGTGGTATCTTGGGTAACGGTACGATGGCAAGTGTCGGAAATGCCAAGGTTGATGCGACCATTACCCTCCCAGGGACGGCAAATCAAGTAGCTGGTGGTATTGTCGGTCGTACCATGCTTGTCTACGATGTACCAGGAAGTGTCTATAATTCTTATGCAACTGGTTCCATTGTGACGACTGAATCGGCAGCCATTGTCGGCGGAATTGCTGGTGCCAACCAAGTAACGGGTGCCTATGCTAGATATAGTGGTAATGTCAACAATGTCATTAGCGATATGACTGGTACGACAAGCATTATCGGACTTCCGGATAATCCAACTGGTAAAATTAAAGACGGTTTCACTACAACATCTGATAGCTTGACCAACGTCACTGTTATCACTGATGAAGAAGCGCAAGCAAAAGTGGAAGCTATGGCTATTCGAGCGACAATCAACGATTCTGTACCGCTCAACTTAAACAACTATTCAGTAGACTACTTGACCTTGGATAAGGCACAGGCTGACCATGAAATCGCCTACTACAACATGGAGAAAATCTTGCCATTCTACAACAAGGAACTTCTTGTCTATTATGGAAACAAGATTGCAACCAACGATAAGCTCAACAAGGTTCGTTTGCTGGATGTTGTTCCAATGAAGGACAATGCTGTAGTTGCTGATGTCTACGCTGAGAAGGCTAATATCAATAAGATTATGCTTCACTATGCAGACGGCACTGTGGACTACAAGACAGTTTCTTATCTAGAAGACTTCAAGAATAATCATGTGGTCGAGTACACCATTTCAGGTACGGACTTGATTTACACGCCAGAATCATTCTTGAATGACAGAAGTGCCCTTGTCAATGACTTGGTAAGCAGCTTATCTACGGTTGTCCTTGACTCGGATGCTATGAAGGCGCTTATCAATTATCCAACGACTTTGAATGCGGATACTCAGACTGGCACAGCTAAAGACTTCTACTTTGGTGAAAGCTATGACCAAGTGATGGCCAACCTAGAAAGCAACGTTCGTAAGATTTTGGTTGCTAGTCTAAATGGTCAAGGTCAGGCTTCTGAAGACTACATCAAAGAGAAAATCACCAATAACAAAGAAGCCTTTGTGCTCGGTTTGACCTACTTGAACCGTTGGTATGACATCAACTTTGGAGAGATGAATACCAAAGATTTGACCATCTTTGAACCTGACTTCTTCGGAAATGATGCGGCGTCTGCTCTTGATATGATTCTTGCAATTGGTAATGGTGGCTACGATGTTCTTCGTGCCCACAACAACGTGACCACTTTTGCATCCATCATTGGTAAACAAAATAATCAGACCAAGCTTTTCGATATGCTGGAAGATTATCGTCAGCTCTTCTTGCCAGAAATGACCAACAACGATTGGTTCAAACAAACGACTAAAGCATATGTGGTTGAAGGTAAGTCCTTGATTCCAGAAGTAGCTGCTAAGCAGGAAACGACAGATACTTACAGCAAGTACAATGTCGGGGCCTACAGCAAGATTGTGAATGACACGGTGTCTAACCCAACTTGGAAGTACAACCACATGCTCTTACCACTCTTGACCCTGCCACAAGAAAATATCTTTATCATTACCAACATGAACACCATCGCGATTGGTTCATACGAGCACTACGTGGATGATTATTCAACAGTGGAAAATCGTGATAAGGTTCGTCAGATGGTTGATTTGGCGGCAGAACGTCAGCGTGACAATGCGGACTTCTGGTATAAGATGCTGGACGAAACCAACCGTGACAAGCTCTTCAGATCTGTCCTCAATAACGAAGGTTACGTCATGTACGGTAAAGATGGCACGAAGTCTTATCGCAACTTGACAGCCGATGTTGATGCTATCCAAGATTTTTACGGTCCTATCAACAAATGGTACCGTGAGCATCCGTCTATTAAGACAGCCTTTGCGGATGGAAGTGAGACCTACTATATCACTTACGATATGCTGTCAGATTATGGCACAGCCCTTTATACCCACGAAATGGTCCACAACCAAGATGGCGATATTTATCTGAAAGGCTATGGCCGCCGAATCGGTCAAGGTATGGAAGTTTACGCTCAGGGTCTTCTGCAAAACGTCTTCAATGTCACTGAGATGAACCTTGGATTCAACGCTGTCTATAATAGCGATGCTGCCAACCGTGTTCATGTCGGAGATCCAGTTGCACGTTTCAACAGCGAAGCTGATTTCAATGAGTATTACCATAACCAGTTTGATGTGCTGTACTTGTTGGATTACCTAGAAGGGACAAATATTTTGGCTCAATCGGATGCAGCGAAGAAAGCTTGGTTGCGTAAGATTGAAAACTACTATGTCCAAAATAATGGAGTTGATACCCATGCTGGAAACTCTGCGCGTGCATTGACAGATGACGAAGTTGCAAGCTTGAAGTCCTTCAATGATTTGATTGATCAGAGTATTATCGTTCAGCGCCAATATGTAAACAATACAGGAAATACAAGCAAGAAGTGGGATCGAAACAGTTATGTCAGCGTGCCAATGTTTGCGGCTAACTTCTCTGCCCTTTCAAACTCAAACGGTTCACCAGGCGACATCATGTTCCGCCGTATGGCCTTTGAATTGATTGCTGCCAAAGGCTACACAGATGGTTTTGTGCCGTATGCTTCTGGCCAGTTGTCTGACCTAGCCATGGAAAAAGGCTCAATCATCTATGATACTTGGAACAAGAAGAACACTGGTTTGATTACGGATGACCATGTCTTAGAATATGTCTTCCAAGGTCAATATACCTCATGGGCTGACTTCAAGAAAGCAATGTTTGCTGAACGCTTGGCAAAAGTAGCAGCTGGCCAGCTCAAACCATTCACCATGCAATACGAATTAGGTGTTGCTGATTCAACCAAGGAAGTAACCATCACAAACTTTGAACAGTTGCAAACCTTGATGAAAGAAGCTATGGAGGCAGACATCCAAGCGAACAGCCTCAACTTGAACAACAGTCGTATTCATGCACTCAAAGTGAAAGTTTATCAAGCTTTGATGAACTCTACAAATGATTTCAGAACATCGATTTTTAATTAAATAATCATTAACAAGTTGGTCTTGTGCCAACTTGTTTTTTAATGTATACTAGAGAAAAAAATTTGGAGGTACATTAGATGATGATTAAACCACTGGAAACGAAAAGTGAAATGCTAGGCAAGGCCTATGTTCATTGGAAATCGTGGCAGGAGGCCTATGCTGACTTGTTACCTCAGGAATTTTTAAAGAATACTTACACCTTAGAACGCTGTCAAGACTGGGCGGTTCGGTATCCTCAGAATATCTTGATAGCTGTGATGGATGATAAGGTGGTTGGCTTTGCCTGTTACGGCTCGTCTAGTCAGGAGGATTTGCAAGGGGCAGGGGAGCTCTACGCCCTCTATGTCTTGGCGGACTATTATGGTCAGAAGATAGGCTACCAGCTCATGCAGGCAGCTTTGGAAAAATTGCAGAGCTACGAAACCGCTACTCTCTGGGTATTGGAGGGGAATGCGCGTGCCATTACCTTCTATGAAAAAGTGGGCTTCCGATTTGATGGTGTCAAAAAAACGGTCAATTTAGGCGCAGAACGTACAGAATATAGAATGATTTTTAAACAGAAAGAGAGAAAAAATGGCTAGAAAAGAAATGGTCACTTTGACTAACATGTGTCTAATCGAAGATAAGGAAGGGAAGGTCGTTGTACAGATTCGAGATCCCAAGCGTTATCGTTGGTCTGGTGTTGCCTTTCCAGGTGGACATATTGAAGAAGGCGAGAATTTCCATGATTCGGTTGTTAGAGAAGTGCAAGAAGAAACGGGTTTAACAGTCACTGATGCTCGCTTGGTTGGTCTTAAACATTGGCCGGATAAGGAAGGGCATCGTTACATTGTATTTCTCTATAAGGCAACAGAGTTTACAGGAACTATCCGATCAACTGAAGAAGGCGAGGTGCGTTGGGTTGAGAAGTCGGAACTGCCTCAGATGGATTTGGCCTATGACTTACTAGAAATCCTGAAAGTCATGGATGAGCCAGATTTGTCCGAGTTCTTTTATACTAGAAAAAATGAAGATGGAGAGTGGGATAAGAATTTTAGGTAGAAGCTAGAAATAGCTTCTTTTTTACGTCATTTGAATAAAAATACAATAAATAAGTTGACAAATGTATAAAAATGACATAAAATGTTTTTATCTTTCAAAAAAGGAGAAAAAATATGCATTTTACTACAATGAAAGTCCGATGTTTTATATAAAAAAACGGTATAAGTATGCACAGGATTATTTTAAAGGAGAATATGATGATGCAAAAATATATTGGGACAAGCTTGGTTTTACTGGCAACGATGACCCTAAGCGCTTGTAGTGGAAATGCTACTCAAGAAGATACTTCTTTGAAGGATGTTCAGGAAAAGGGAAAACTAATTGTTGCATTAAATCCAGAATTTCCACCATTTGAGTTTAGAACACTGGTTGATGGCAAAGATACAATCGTTGGAGCTGACATTGAGCTTGCAAAAGCCATTGGGCAAGAATTGGGTGTAGAAGTCGAATTTTCAGCGATGAGTTTTGATAATGTTTTGAACAATGTCCAGTCAGGGCAATCGGATATTGCCATTTCAGGAATTTCAGCCACTGAAG
Organism: Streptococcus sp. 2020WUSS084; assembly: GCF_044427445.1. Lineage (NCBI taxonomy): Bacteria > Bacillati > Bacillota > Bacilli > Lactobacillales > Streptococcaceae > Streptococcus > Streptococcus sp. 2020WUSS084. Next base: position 73,625 of record NZ_JAOTGC010000008.1, read on the forward strand.
AGCGTGCAAAAGTGTATGATTTTTCCATTCCTTACTACACCTCAACCAATAAAGTTATTATAAATAAAGAGGATCTTGCACAATATACATCGCTTGATTCTCTAGCTGAGGCAAATATAGGAGCACAAAAAGGTTCTATTCAAGAACAAATTATTAAAGAACAGCTTCCGTCCTCCACGGTTATTGCTCTAGCTTCGAACGGAGAGCTGATTAATCAATTAAAATCACAGAAGGTAGAAGCAGTTATTTTTGAAGAGCCGATTGCGAAAGCCTATGTTGCCAAAAATGATGACTTGGTTATTTTAGATACTGAGATAAAAAGTAGCTATTCAGATGCCTATGCTATTGCCTTGCCAAAAGGAAGTACAGCTTTAAAGGAAAAAGTTGACTCTGTCATTACAAAACTAGTGGAATCTGGACAGATGGATCAATTTGTTCAAGAAGCCTATGAATTATCCATTGCTAATAATTAAATTTTATACAATTAAAGTGAATAAAAATAATATTTTCTTGACAAATGTATAAAAATGAATTAAAATGAGAATACATTCTGAAAAACTGCAAGAAAATACAATGAAAATCAATAAGCTTCTGTTTTTTAGAATAAGTATTTTATTAAAATAAAGAGAAGGTATTTAAGAAATATGAAAAAAATCTTGGCATTAGCAGCAACAGTTTTAGCTGGACTGACATTGGCAGCTTGTTCTTCGACGTCATCACAATCCGCATTAGATAAAATTAAAGAAAAAGGAACATTAGTAGTGGCAACTAGTCCAGACTATGCTCCATTCGAGTTTCAGGCACTAGTTGATGGAAAGAATGAAGTTGTTGGTGCAGATATTATGTTGGCTCAAAAAATAGCCGACGAACTTGGGGTCAAGCTTGAAGTTTCAGCAATGAGTTTTGACAATGTATTGTCTAGCGTTCAAAATGGCAAAGCTGATATTGCAATTGCCGGTCTATCTTATTCGGAAGAGCGTGCAAAAGTTTTTGATTTCTCTGAAAGTTACTATCAAATTTCTGATGTATTACTTATCAAAAAAGATAGCGCCAATTCACTCACTTCAATTGATGCTATGAGCGGGAAAACTCTTGCGGTACAAAAGGGTTCAACACAGGAAGCCTACGCACAAGAAAACATTAGTCAAGCTAACCTAATTTCTTTAACCTTGATGGGTGAAGCTGTAAATGAGCTCAAATCAGGAAAAATTGATGCTATTTTAATGGATTCTCCAGTTGCTGCTGGTTATGTTTCACAGAATTCAGATTTAGCCGTTGCATCCGTTGAATTTCCAACGATTGATGAGAATTCGAAAGTCATTGCTTTGCCAAAAGGTAGTACAGAACTAAAAACTGCGATAGACAAGGTTATCGCAGAAGTAAAAGCAAGTGGTGAGTTTGATACTTTCCTTGAGAAAGCTGCAACATATACAAGTGTTGAATAAGAGAAATGAACAATCATCGGAAACGGTGGTTGTTTTTGCATGCAAAAAAGAATGGAGTAAGTGAGCCACACCCCAAAAGTTAGACAGAAAATTGGGGTCGGTTCAATACTCCATTCTTTATAGATAATTATTTCACAATAGATAATTATTTCACACGCTCTAGATAAAAACTGGTCAAACGTGGTACAGTAATTCTGGCTCCATTTTCATCGGGATAGAGGCTAAATGTGTCCATTGGAATAGCATTAGATGAGAAGACAAGTTTATATTCGCTGTCAGCTGGCAAATCCAAGTGTACATCAAATAGTTCTTGATCATTAAAGTTATGAATAGTCAAGATTTCTTGCACATCACTAGTGCGAGAAAAAGCATACAGGCTTGCTTCTTCATCTATTTTTACCCAATTAAATCCTTTTTCATAGGCTTGGTAGTCATATTTCCAGAAAGCATCATGTTCTTTATAGAAAGTAGATAATGTTTTCATCATTTGATAGAAAGAATGGTGGATTGGAAATTGTAGCAGTCCCCAGTCCATTTCTGTATATTCGTGCCATTCACGGATATGACCCCATTCATTTCCCATGAAGAGTAATTTCTTTCCAGGATGGGCAAAGTAAAAGCTGTAGTAGACTCGAGCCAGATGGAACTTATCTTCGTAGTCGCCATTCATTTTCTCGATAATGGAGTGCTTCCCATGAACAACTTCGTCGTGCGAAAGTGGTAGTAAGAATTGCTCGTTTTGGTTATAGTACATACCAAAAGTGATTTCATTTGAGTGATATTTTCGATAAATAGCAGGGCGTTCCACGAATTTTAGTGTATCATTCATCCAGCCCAGATCCCATTTCATATCAAATCCGATACCGCCATCTTCTAGAGGATGTGTGACTTTAGGGAAGCTTGAAGAGTCTTCAGCAATCATCAAGACTCCCTTATAGTCGGTATGGACCATGGCGTTGACACGTTTGATAAAGTCAATAGCGGCATGATTTATCTTATCTTCATCTGTTTCACCACGCCAATAGAGGAGATAAGATAGTGCATCAACACGGATGCCATCAAAATGGAAATATTCCAACCAATATTTTAAATTAGAAAGAAGGAAAGAACGAGTCAGTCCTTTTCCAAGGTCAAAATTAGCAGTCCCCCACTGGTGGTTTTCACGGTCTTGTTCGTAGGAGTATTCGTATAGCCAACTACCATCAAATTGGTAGAGCCCATGAGCATCTTTACAGAAATGAAGTGGTACCCAGTCAAGAATCACTCCGATTCCTGCTTGGTGACATTGGTCAACTAAATACTTAAGTTCATCTGGCTTGCCATAGCGACTAGTTGGACTGTAGTAGCCTGTTACCTGATAGCCCCAAGACGCATCGAGAGGATGCTCGGTAATTGGCAATAATTCAATATGTGTGTAGTTATTTTCCCTGATATGTTCGATGAGAAGTGGAGTAATTTCCTTATAACTATTGAAAGCTTCTACAGGAGCTCCTCCTTCATTTTTATTAGCAAATTTTTGCTTCCACGAACCTAAGTGCACCTCGTAGATGGATACTGGCTGTTCTTTAAAATCATAGTTAACACGATTATACATCCAGATGTCATCTTTGAATTTATAACGCGAATTGTAGGTTGTAGAGGCAGTGTCTGGACGAACTTGGCTGAAAAATGCATAAGGGTCAGCCTTATATATTTCACTCCCATCGTGTGTGATAATCAGGTATTTATAATCTTCAAGGGATTTTAATCCGTCTACATAAAGTTGAAATACTCCATCAATTTCACGCTCCATAGAGTGACTGCGTTGCCACTCGTTAAAGTTGCCAACTAAGAATACTTCTCTGGCATTTGGGGCATAGACACGAAATTGGGTTCCGATAATTTTGTTTCCTTCTTTTATAATATGAGCACCCATTTTTTCGTAAAGAGTGGTATGCTCACCAGTATTCATATAATATAAATCTAGGTCAGTAAATTCTGTCATAGCAATCTCCATTGCCGAAAAGGAGTGGACTAGGGTCCCACTCCGATTCAGTATATTTTTTCATCTTATTTCCTAACCACTAATTTCACGGTAGAGCCAGATGTATTTCTCTGCCGAAGCTGTCCAACTAAAATCACGCTTCATAGCTTGTTCAACCATGGCATACCAGTCATCGGGACGGTCATAGTAGGTTTGAAGGGCTAAATCATAGACTTGTCGCATATTGTAAGCGTCACGCCCTCCAAAGCTAAAACCAGTTCCTTCCTTGGTAGACATATTGTATGGTGCTACAGTATCAACCAAGCCACCTGTTTCACGCACTAGAGGGAGTGTTCCGTAGTGCATTGAAATCAACTGGCTAATGCCGCATGGTTCAAACATAGAAGGCATGAGGAAGAGATCACTTGCTGCATAAATTTGGTGGGCAAGTGGTTCATTGTAACCACGGTAGAATGCAAATTTATCAGGATAAGCATGTTTAAAGTGATTAAAGGCATTTTCAATGTCTTCCTCACCATTTCCTAAGATAACAAATTGGACATGGGCTTGAAGAAGATGGCCAAGTACCTCGGTCAAGAGGTAGAACCCTTTTTGCCATGTCAAACGAGAGACGATACCTATCAATAGGACATTCTCATCTTGGGGAAGGGCAAATTGTGCTTGCAGGGCCAGTTTATTAGCCTTTTTACTTTCAATCGTTTCAAGACTATAATTTCTCACAAGGTACTGGTCTGTTTGACTATCCCAACTGTCATAGTCGATACCATTGACAATACCAACCAAGTCATATTTGCGCAACTCTAATACATGTTGCATGTTTTCACCGAATTCTTCCGTTAGGATTTCGCGAGCATAAGTTTCAGAAACTGTAGTAACCTTGTCAGCGTATAGGATACCAAGCTTCATGAAGCTGATACATTCATCATGAAAACGTGCAATACCATCCAAATAGTAGCTATAGTCCATGCCAAGCGCTGACCAAAGTGCTTGTTTGTGGAAAATACCTTGAAAAGCCAAGTTATGAATAGTGAATACATGCTTGATATTACGGAATTCTTCGCGGTAGCTATAGAAAGTACGGCAAAGGAATGGAAGGGCAGCAGTGTGCCAGTCATGTGTGTGCATGACATCCGGGAAGAAATGAAGTGCTTCTAACAGACGACATGTAGCATGTTGGAAATAGCCAAAACGCATGGCATCATCGTCGTATCCATATAGTTCATCGCGTTCAAAGAAATCGCGGTGCTCAATAAAATAGAATGTTACTCCATCAACAACCTGACTGTAAACATTTGCCATAGATTGGATGTCGCCAGCCCGCACATCAAAACTTGATACGTAATCGAAATCAGAGTGATTGTTTACTGCAATTTTTTTGTAGAGTGGTAGAACGACTCGGACATCTAAACCCTGTTTTACCAATTCTTTTGGTAAAGAGCCAATAACATCAGCCAATCCGCCAGTCTTGATGAATGGAAGTCCCTCGGATGCTACAAAGAGAACAGATTTTTTTGTCATGTTAGCTCCTAAATGATTTGGTGTGGTTTCAAGTATGAAGGCGAAGTTTCGCTTCCCTTGATGTCAATTGGGTGAATAATTTTAGTTGCTTTATCGATAATTGCATTTTCAATATTCGCCCCACTCTTGATTGTCACGCCATTGAGAATGATTGAGTTTTTGATAACAACGCCTTCTTCGATGATAACATCGCGGTCAATGACTGAATTTTCGACTTGACCATTGATGTTCGCCCCGTTTGAAATTAGGCTACGTTTGACCTCTGCCAATGGACCATACAAACATGGTGAGCTATCACTTGTTTGGGTATGGATTGGCCAATCATGTTTGAAGAGGAGTTTGCGGGTATCTTGGTCGATCAATTCAATTTGAGTATTGAAGTAGGAAGCAGTCGTATTGATACATGCGACATAATCACGATGTGCATAGCCCATAATCTTGTACTGGTCAACTGTATCACGTAAAATATCTTTTAACCAGTAGAGAGATGACACTTTGTTAGCACGTTTAATCAAGTCGATAAATGTAGTCCGTTTCATAATGTAGGCTTCAAGGGAAACGGGACGGTTTTTATATTTACCATGGTTTTCCTCAAAAGCTACGACACGATGGTCTTCACCAAATTTGAGAGTTTGGCAGCCGATGAAATTTTCTTTAGCATCTGAAACGTTTTTATAAAGAACGGTAATATCAGCATCCGTTGCGATATGGTCATCCATGACTTTTGAAAAATCCTGGCTATAGATGAAGTAAGATGGAGCAACTAGTACATAATCTTTTGTAGAATTTTCGATGTAGTGGATGTTTTCTGTGAAAGCATTAATATCGTGACGATAGACACTATTTGGGTCTGTTGCGCTATTGAGCAAGCGAAGGGTACCGCGTTTACTGTTGATATTATAGTGTTTTCCTGTACCAACGTGCTGAATTGTTGAACGCATTTCGGCAGGCATGTACACTTGGAATTCTGTAATTCCAGAGTTTGACATATTGGATAGAGCAAAGTCAATTAGGCGATAACGACCTAAGAAACCGAAAGCTTGTACGCCACGGTGCTTCATCACATCACCAAAATGTACGTTGTTTCCTTCAATATTTACAATTCCGAGAGTATTTCTTAGCATAGCAGTCCTTTCTTACTTGGTTACATTCTTGTCGATCAAGAGGATATGGTCGATGTCTCCTGTGAGTTTAACTCCGTCAGCAATTTTAATATTTTCAGCGACGATGACGTAGTCAAGCTCAACACCTTCGCCGATAATAGCACCAGGCAGGACGACAGAATTTTTTACGACGGCATCTTGGTTGACCTGTACATCTGTTGAAATAACAGAATGTACTACTGTACCATCAATAACTGCTCCTTTATCAATATAGGCAGATTTAACAGTTGCAGTCGCACCAATGACTTGGGCAGGAGATCCCTTATCCTCTGAATAGATTCTCCATGAGCGATCAGAAAGGTCCAAATCTCCAGCGTGATCAATCAAGTCCATATTGGATTCCCAGAGGCTGTTAACGGTACCTACGTCTTTCCAATAACCACGGAATGGATGGGCAATGAGAGTGCGGCCATCTTCTAAGTATTTCGGAATGATGTCATGCCCAAAATCGTGAGATGAAGTGTCCAATTTGTCATCTTCTTGAAGGTACTTTTTCAAGGTCTTCCAAGTGAAGATATAGATACCCATTGATGCCAAATTGCTCTTAGGATTTTCTGGTTTTTCTTCAAATTCTTCAATACGGTAATCTTCGTCCGTATTCATGATACCAAAACGTGAAGCTTCTTTGATTGGAACTTCGATAACCGCAATCGTGGCATCTGCTTTTTTCTGAATATGTGTATCAAGGAGTTTGTCGTAGTTCATCTTATAGATGTGGTCACCAGACAAAATCAATACGTACTCTGGATCGTGAAGATCAATGAAATCGATGTTCTGTGTAATAGCGTCGGCTGTACCTTTGTAAAGTCCGAAACCTTCGATTTTTTCACTCGGTGGCAATACAAAGACACCAGATCCTTGTACATCAAGCCCCCAACGTTGAGATTGAGCAACGTATGAGTTCAAGAGAACAGGCTCATACTGAGTCAAAACTCCGACAATATCAATACCTGAGTTGGCACAGTTACTGAGAGGAAAGTCAATAATGCGGTACTTTCCGCCAAATGCGACCGCTGGTTTGGCGACTTTTTTTGTCAACCCTTCTAGACGTGTTCCACGTCCACCAGCAAGAATCATAGCTAACATTTTATTTTGAGCCATCTAACCACTCCTTAATATATATGATACATGTATTATAGCATAGAGTATAAAAAAATGAAAGCGTTTCCTTAAAGAAAAGTGAATTATTTTCATTTTTCTTTTCAACGTCTTTCATAAATGTATCATAACATATTGTATTTTGTTTGTCTATATAAAATGGTATTTATTTTTAGTCGAATTTTACCAGTAAATTCCCAAAGTAAGTTCTAGTCTGTCTTAAAAACTGGAAACTGGAATGAGACAAAGAAATAAGGTAGAACTTACTATGGGACAAGTTGGTAACCGACAATGAAAAACAAACACTTAACTCTCTCTGATCGCAATGATATTCAAATAGGAATTGAACAACTTAAGCCCTTCTCGGCTATCGCTGTTAAGCTAGGAAAAGATTCGTCCACAATCTCAAAAGAAGTTCGGAGAAATAGAGTGGTTAAAGAAAATTCTGTGACATCTAATTGTGAAACCTGCCCTCTACTCAAAAAGGCTCCCTACGTTTGTAATGCCTGTCCGAAAAAGAGAAGCAACTGAGGATACCAGAAACAGTTCTACTACGCAAAAAGAGCTCAGCTTGATTATGAAGCTAAGCTCTCAGAGTCGAGAACAGGTGTTGCCCTAAACAAGGAAGAATTCTATCGCATGGACGAGATTGTCTCTTCTGCCATCAAAAAAGGACAACACCTCAACCACATCATCGCCTCAAACGAACTGGCGGCATCCAGAGCTTCTATCTACCGATCCCTTGAAAAAGGCTATCTTTCCACAAAACCCATTGATTTCCCACGTGTCGTGAAATTCAGAAAACGGAGAACCAGAAAACTACAACCCATTCCTAAATCTGCCAGAGAAGGACGATCCTACGAGGACTTCCAACGCTTTCTCACAAAAGAAGGCATCAGCTATTGGCTGGAAATGGACACCGTTACTGGACGTATCGGCGGAAAGCTGCTTCTCACCTTTAATCTCTCCTACTGCAACTTTATATTCGCTCGATTACTGGATAATAAAACAGCTAATGAGGTCGCTAAACACCTCTACGCTATCAAGAATGACCTGCACCAGAAAGAGATGAGCTTCTGCGAACTATTTCCTGTCATTCTGACCGACAATGGTGGTGAGTTCGCTAGAGTAGACGATATCGAAATGGATGTTCGCGGAGAGTCTAAGCTATTCTTCTGTGACCCAAATCGTTCTGACCAGAAAGGGAGAATTGAGAAAAACCACACACTTATCAGAGACATTCTTCCTAAAGGAAGTTCGTTTGACAACTTGACACAGGAGGACATCAACCTGGTTTGTTCGCATGTCAACAGCGTCAAACGAGCTGCTTTCAACGGAAAATCGGCTTATGAACTCTTTACGTTTACCTACGGTGAAGAATTGGCAACACTTTTGGGAATCTCTAAAATTGACCCTGAGAACGTCATCCAATCACCTCGATTATTAGATAAGTAATCGCTCGTTTTTATCATAAAAATAATTTCAAAATAGAAAGGAACTTGTCCCAGCCAAAATTCCAAATAGCTAGAACTTACTTTGAGACGTCTCAGAGCCAGTAACTTTAGTGTACTCTTTTTTTCAACATTTTCAACCCTAAAAATTCCTTGAATCTGCAGCTTTAGGCAAAAACAGAACTTAGTCTGAGACTAAATTCTGTTGGTGTTATGCAGTTTTCTCAAAGTAACTTCTGGAAGGACGGGAACTAGAACTTACTTTGAGAATTTACCTTTTTCTTTACAAAATTATCTATTTCAGCTTGCATACCTATAAATACCAACTTCCATATCAATTGTTGTTGGAACAGTCACTTCTGCTGCTATTTTTGTATAGTAAGACATCTTCTGGCTAATCTCACCCAACGGGATTAATACAGTATTTCCATCTCTCATATTGAATGTCAACAAATCCGCGGTCACTTTACTCGGCGTTAAATTTATTGTCTGAATAGCAGAACGAATTCCTGCATCTATTTTCCCCAATTCAATGGCTAGTTCCTTGATTAATTCCTTGTCGGATAAATTGATTGTTGTATAGCCTTCTGGCAAGGAATCCTGTGAAATCGGTTCACCGCCAATCTCTCCACTAGACAATACCGGATACCACTGGTTTTGTTGCTGAATGTAGCCTATTATAGCGTATTCTTTGATGTGAATGGTAAAGGTAGCCGGAAACTGGAACTTGATTGTTGCTGTCTCAACGGACGAACTATTCTTCTTAATATTCTTTGCGTAAGCATCTGCATGCAAAGCTATGGTTACAATGTAATCATCTGGAGAAATCAGACTATAATTTTCCACCTGTTCAGCAGTCAGTCGCTCATTTCCAACGACCTCTATCTGTTTTTTCTTGCTGGTTGGAGAAATAAAATACAGAGCCGACGCTGCCAGTAACAAACTCGTCACAAGAACCGGAATAGCTTTCCAGACTACTTTGGAAGGAATATCAACTTTTAAAGTTTGAACCTTTTCCCCTGTTTCCTTTTTAGATTCCAGACTCTCTGTTTTTCTTTCTATTCCCTGAAAAAGGACCCTTTTACTCTTTTTAGCTTTTGGGCTCTTCTGTTCCGCCTGCCCTTCGTCAACTGCCTGAGCATCTGCCTCATCTTTATGAGCAAGGTAGGCTTGATGGCGTGCTTTCCATTGTTCGAAAAAGGCACTTTTTTCATCATCCGGAGCAGTCATCTCAGGTATGTCTACATCCGTAGAAAGTCCTTTTTCTTCGGCTAATACAGATTCTTTCTCTGCTGGTGAAATTTGTTCTGAATCCAATTCTACTTGGGATGCCTGTTCCACTTCTAGCACTGATTCTTCTACATTTGAATCTTTTTCTGTCATAGAACCTACCTTCCCATATCTTCTCTAAGCAAATTGTAAAAACTATCTACTGACTGAATTTCATTAGAATTTGCCATGTTTTGGATATAAAATTCCTTATTTTTCAATAGCTCATCGACTTCTACTAACAGGCTGGCAAATGTCAATTGACTTTCATCAATCTGCTTAGAATATCCCTTTTTCTCTGCATAGAGAGCATTTTCAATTTGATCCCCTCGACTGGCCTGCCGTCCTAGTGGCACAATCAAATGGAGTTGTTGCATGGCAATCAACTCAAACAGAGTATTGGAACCACCACGGGTAATAACGACATCCGCTAAATCCATCAACGGTTGATAAAGTTCTGTCACATAGTCAACTCTATATAGGTTTTTATCTAATTGGTTGAGACTACTGTCCCCTGTCAAGTTGATAATATTGAATCGTTCGGTCAGAGCAGCACTATTCTGACTGATTAAATCATTAAAGACCTTAGCACCGCCCGAACCACCTACAAACAGTAAGGTCGGCAGACTTTTATCGAAGTGACTGAGAATTTCTGGCAACTGAATTGGTGTAACTTTGTCATTCGTTTGCCCCACTTTTGTAACCGCACCAACATGTTTTACTTTAGTCAAGCTGGCAGGTTGCTCAAAAGTACTATACATGGTTGTCGCAAATTTATAGGCTATTTTATTGGCCAGTCCCATTGTTAAGTCTGATTCATGGATAAAGACCGGAACCCGCAGCAAATTAGCAGCAATAACTGGTGGAACCGATACAAACCCACCTTTTGAAAAAAGAGCTTGCGGACGAATTTTAGCAATAATGGCCAAGGATTGAAGAACACCAAAACCAACTTTAAACACGTCCAACATATTTTGGAAAGAGAAATAACGGCGTAATTTCCCAGTCGAAATAGAATGAAAATGGACATCTAAACCTGATTTCACAACCTGCTCATGCTCAATACCGTTCCCATCACCAATATAGTGGACTTCCCAGCCTTCTTCCAAAAATCGCGGAATCAAAAGGAGATTGAGCGTCACGTGCCCAACAGTCCCTCCGCCTGTAAAAACAATTTTTTTCATGATTATTTCAACTCCTCAAAGGTCTGTAAGAAGACATCGCCACGCACTTCAAAATTGGCATACATATCCCAGCTTGCATTGGCTGGACTTAAAAGGACAATATCTCCTTTTTCCGCAATGGCAAAGGCTTTTCTAGTCGCATCCGCAATATCGAGAGCTTCTATCGTTTCCACTTCTGCCTTATCTGCAGCACGTTGAACACGGGGAGCTGATTGACCAAGGATCACCATTTTCTTTAGTCCGACCAAATCAGGGACTAATTCATCAAATTCATTACCACGGTCCAAGCCACCTGCAATCAAAATGACCTTGCTATTGTCAAACCCTGAAAGAGCTTTTTGAGTCGCTAAGATATTGGTAGACTTACTATCATTGTAGAAGGAAACCCCGTTGATTTCACCTACAAATTGCAAGCGGTGTTTGACACCTCCAAAGGCAGACAAACTTTCCTGAATCGCTTGCTGATCTACTCCCAACAATTTTGCAACCACAATTGTTGCCAAGGCATTTTCAACATTGTGTGAACCTGGAACACCAATTTGGTCAGCATCCATGATGTATTCACCCTTGAAATAGAGTTTTCCATCTGCCAAATAAGCTCCATCAACTACTTCCTGTGTTGAAAATGGAACAACCATTGCCTTGGTCTGTCCAGCCAATTCCTTAGCCTCTTTCTGGTTGAAGTTGATTACCACAAAATCCTCAGCCGTCATCTGACGCTGAATCATCCATTTAGCTGCTACGTAGTCTTCAAAAGTCCCGTGATAATCAATATGACTGGCAATGAGGTTGGTCACAACGGCGATATGCGGATGGAAAGATTCTGTCCCCATTAACTGGAAAGATGATAATTCCATCACCAAGGTATCCTCTGCAGTCGCAGTTTGAGCGACCGAAGATGCTGGATAACCAATATTTCCACATAATTTTGCAGGTTTATTTCCAGCATTCAAGACTTCTGCAATCATGGTCGTTGTCGTTGTCTTGCCATTCGAACCTGTAATCCCCACGATTGGAGCATCTGATACCAAGTAGGCCAATTCAACCTCTGTCCATACTGGAATTCCTTTTCCAATTGCTTTTTCAACCATAGGATTATCATAGCGAATTCCTGGATTTTTTACCATCAAAGCGAAATCTTCATCCAATAATTCCAAGGGATGGTTCCCGCAAATAACACGAATACCATCTTCCAACAAAGATTGAGCAGTCGGATTTTCTTCAAAAGGCTTTCCATCGTTAACAGTGACGATAGCACCCAATTTATCTAGGAGACGGGCTGCAGATTCCCCTGATTTAGCTAAACCTAGCACTAACACTTTCTTATTTTTTACAATATCAATCATCTTCATCTCAAATACCTTTACTTTCTAACACCTTATTTTACCCTTTACGAAGACCTTTTTCAAGCCAGAGGACAGAAAAGTAAACTCTACCCGTGGTGCTAGTTCATTTCAAAATACAATAAAAAGCCCAAATGGACTACACTGTAAGCGACGAAACATACAGAGGGGTAGTCCAAATGAGCCACTTACAGTATACCGCTAAATCTCATCATTTGCAATGGAATGTACGCCAATTATCACAAATTTGTCATCACTTCTACCCTTCAAATATCGGCGAAATGTTGGCTTAGCCAAAGTTTCAGATGAATCGCTCCTTGTCTTGCTTTTGTTACAAGCTGAACTAGGTATGACATCTCAACGCCATTTCTACAACATCTGCCACCTCTTTTCTCGTGGTCCGTTACTAGAAAGAAGTCGTTTCAATCGTCGGTCTAGGCAATTGATTTGAGTTGACAGGAGGTTAGAAGTTAAACAATTACCTCATTCAGCCATATTGTCTAATGTCTATAATAGAAAAATGTTCCAGAGTCAAATCGACTTTGAAACATTTTCAATAGTTCAAAATTTCTTGGGAACTAAAAAATCATCCAACACTTGATTCCTATTCCAAGAACGAAATGTTTTACTAGTTGTTATAAAAATATAAATTAAGATTACAAATAGAATTGGAGTTGCGATAAATGGAGCAATAAAAATTGCTTTAATTTGGATAGCATCAGAGGTAACCAAAGCACTACCATTAACATTTTCAATACGATAGCCACGAACTAATAGCCTATGTGTATTAATACCGTAGGGTGTACAGGTTACCAAAGTCAATAAGTCTTTCTGAGGTTCTATGGTAAGAGCCGATAAATCTGATGGCTCAACCACTCGAATCTGGTCCACTTTATAAGTTAGTGTTTCATTGAGAACGTGAATGGTAAATATATCGCCTTCTCTCAACTTATCTAAATCAGAAAACAGACGGGCAGATGGGAGCCCACGATGCCCTGAAAGCACACTATGAGTTCCCAAACCTCCTACAGGCAACGATGTTCCTTCTAGATGTCCAATAGAAGTCTCTAAAACCGTTTCGTCTGTCCCATGAAATATAGATAACTTGACATCAATTTTAGGAATCTCAATATAGCCCATGATGCCATCTTTATTGAAATTCAATTCCTGATTATAGGCTTCAATGTCAGATGCAGTCACATTCCAGTTTAAGGGGTTTTCTTGATTATACTGGCGCGCACTATCAATGATTTCTTTGTATTGATCCTCTGTCATATCTGATACTGTGTCAGAATAGGACATAATGGCCTCTGATTGGTGGAAGGAATTCCAATAATCACTGACCGATGGATAAGCCAATAGTCCAATCCCCAATATAAAAATTAATGGCATGATAAAAGACGGAACTTTCTTTTTGAGCCATTTGATCATGAAATCCCCTCCTTTCCTTATGTTAAGACCAAAGAAATATCTTCGGAAATACTTCCACTCTTGCTTTTGCACTTCCGAAGATAGATTCTAAATATTAGGTATTGTATGGACAATTAGATATTGTTCATACGACGTTTTGAAATAGTATAAACCAATGCTACCAAAAGTAGAATTGAACCAACTAGATAGAATAAAGTTGTTCCAATCGCACCAGTGCTTGGCAAGACACCACCCTTTTTATTGACGATATTTGCTTGAGCTGTGTTATCTTTCGTAACTTCGATGGCTTGACGCTCTGTCAAAATATTATAACCATTCGGTGCTTTCACTTCTTCAAGATAATAGGTCGTGCTATGTTTCAGACCTTTAATCACAACTTCGCCAGCTTCAATCGCAACGCCTTGCTCATCAGCCTGCGCAACACGATATACTCCGTCAGATTCCTTGACAACCTTGATTTCAGTTCCATTATTGACTGCATCATAAAGCTTAAATTCTGCTCCAGTCAGAGTAGCTTTTGCTTCGTTTGTTTTCTTCAAAGTGAAACGGTGAGTGGTTACTTTTGTTGTTTCAGTTGGCTTGTCTGGATCAACTGGTGTTGGAGGAGTTGCTGGATTATCAATTGTATTGTAACCAATAGTCGCTGAGTTGGTTGCTTCTCCCTCCTTGGCATCTTTAGTCACCACTGCTGAGTAGGTGATAATAACTTCAACTGGAGAGTTATAGATGGTTTTATTATTGGCTGCCGCATCCGCCCATGTAAGGACAAGATTCATTTTGCCTGTTGCATCAAAAGTCTTCGAAATTTTTGCTGTGATATCCACACCATCCACTTTAACGTTAACAGAATTTTGATTAATTGCGAGGGCTGTTGGTGTATCTGTAATTGTATAAGAAACAATTTGCGTAGTTTGTCTGTCTTTGGTCAGATAGTTTGTCGCATTAAACTTAATTTGGAAGTTAACTGTATCACCAATCTTTGCAGTTGTTTCACTAGTTGTAGCACCATTGCTAAGGATTTTCTTACCACCACCATCATTTGGATCTGGAATGGTTGGTTTGGTGGTATTTTTATCAATAACTGTTACATTCGGTTTGGTGCTATCAACTGTGATGATGGAACCTAGTGAGGATTCAATATAGTAATAACCATAAGGTACGTTAGTAAAGACAAGAGTATTGTCCTCAGCTTGTGCAGACACAATCTTCTCGCCATTAGCAACTGCCCATCCTTTAAATTCTGCAGATGTCAGATCCGCTCCTGCTTTTGCAGTTACATTTCCTTTGCTGTCCACTTCGAACCAAGTATCACCACCAAAGTTCGTTGCAGTTTTACCAGCAGGAAGTTTGTATGAGATACCAGAACCATCTGTGGTTACAGTTGCATCAAAGAGTTTATAGGCAGTGTAAGTTTGACCTTGTGAAGCGTTAGAGACAGTAATAGTGCCTGCTCCACTTTTTCCGCTATCAACAGTTTGCGCCAAGGCCGTGGAACCAAAAGCGAAGACTGTCAGTACTGCCACAAGGGATGTAAAGAATTGTTGTAATTTTTTCATAATATTCCTTCTTTTATTTATTTGGATTAGGTCTAAGAAACTGGACGTTACTTAGAAAGCTGAGACGATTTACTACTAAGGGATTTGGAGATTGTCACTATCTCCTTTACCTTCGACATTGAACAAACAGATGCATCAGATAGGAGATGGCTATGAGGACAAGGCCAGAAAGAATAAACCACTTCTGTCCATCTCCGCCTGTGCTTGGCAAGGCTTTGCCTTGCTCATTGGCCACTTGGATGCGATGACTGGCATCACCACTAACCTTGGTAAGCGTTGCTCGTTCCGGACTAGCATCCTTGCCTGCTTCATCAGACAAGGAAACTGTGTAGAAGGAATATGTCTTATCTTCGTTAAAGATTTCCTTGATGCTGAAGTAGATATAGCTATCCAAGACGATAAAACCATCAGGTGCTGCCAATTCTTGCAGACGGTAGCGACCAGCTTCCAAGCCTACTGGTATCCGAATACCATCATTGCTGGTTATGGCAAATTCCTGCGCCCCATCTACCTGAACCCAGTTCAAACCATCCCATTTGCTCAATTCAAACTTACCACCTGAAAGGGCCTGCCAGGCCAGGTCTGTTTTCTGAATCTTGATGACTTCTTTGACCTTGAGCTGGCCAAACTGGATATCTAACTCATAATTAGCTAAATTCGTGCCAGATTTTGGAGCATATTCAAAGAAATTTGGCATCATTCCAGAATCGATTGGACCGCCTAGGAAGGTTGGTATAATCCCTTCGCCATCGACAAAACCTGTGTAGTCAACACCAGCAGGTACAGAGACTGTGATATTGTCAGCACGAAGCTCGCTACCGTCATAAGCCTTGCTAGCGGAGTCAGATGTTATGGTCAGTTGCCGTCTATCTATTCTTAATTCCCCATCAGAAATCAAGAAATCAACCTTGAAATTTTGATTACTATTAGAGAATCTATTTTGCAAAGATAGTGGGTAAATGCCAGCATCCTTTTTCTTAACTGTCTGTTCGGCGCTTGCGCCATTAAAGCTGATGTCAGATTCTTTATAGAGACCGCTAGTATCTTGGATTTCGGTGACTTTATATCCTATAGTTGCTGTCTCGCCATCATAGACCTTCGACTTCTTCTCACCTTTAATCACTATAACAACTGGTTGTTGCTCAACAGTCAGATTAGCGGGCTGATAGGTTATATGATAGAAGTTGGTTCGATCAGCCCCAGTCGCGTCAATAATTTTAGCATTTTTAGGCGTTGTAGCACTAACTCCTGTATCTGTTTGGCTACCATCGTAACGGATGACAGTCAGATTGTCTCCTGCTTTCAATGCTGTACTGTAAGTAGGTTTTAAATCAGATAGACCCGAACTTGATAGGGCAGTGCCATCATAAACTTTGGACTTATCTAATGCGGTCAGTGTTAGGTTTTTCTTATAATAGAGATCAATGGTTATGTGGCCACCCTTACTTACACGGTATACTGTCTTATCAGCTGCATTCTCACTGTCTAACGAATGATCATAGGTATAACCATTTATAGTCTTATGATCTACCACGAAACTACCTGGTTTCTTTCGGTAAACTACCAATGGTTCTTGACCATCGATTTTCTTACCATCCATATCCAAATAATTTACCGTAAAGGTTTGAGTATCGAATCCGACATATTCAAAAACAATCACATTATTTGCATCATTAGAAGTTAGAATCAAACTTTGAGTATTTACAGTTGGATAGTAATCCATTTCCAGCATTTCAGCAGTAACACCAGACTGACTCTGCAAATGCTGTTTATTCACATCTGCAGCAGCTTCTTTCGCACGGATGATACTTCCGTCAACCTTACGAGTAACTGTAGGCGCTACCTCAATAGCTGGGTTATCCTTCAAGACATACTTGATGGTGTAAACAACATCTTTTACCTTCGGTGTATAGTAGAAAGTTATTTCGTTCCCTCTAAAATTCAGGTTAATTGTTTGACTACTCTTATCTGGTCGATAACCTGTAATTCCCAATGCCCTTTCTGTGATAGCTTGATTCAATACAAGCGCTGGGCTCGTAATCACTTTATCAGCAGCCAGTTGCGTATTTGTACCTGCTTCAAGATAGCGAACAGTATAAGTCAAAGGTTTCAATTCCCACTTGGCAGTCAACTTGACATCTTTGGTTACTTGGTCACTCCAACTATAGAGTTTACCATCTTCTGTAGACCAACCAAGAAAATTGTAATGTTCCCTCGTTGGATCAGCAGGGGCCTTAGCGTATTTGTATTTTTCAACACTTTGATCGGCAGGGGCGGTTCCATTACCACCGTTGATATCAAAAGCAACCTTAAATTTTGGAGCAATCCACTTAGCATAGAGAACTAAGTTATTGGCAGGCATTTTATTAAAGTTATACTTCTCTGTCAATAACGAATCTGTATACCAACCACCCCATGTATAGTCTGGGTCAACATTGTTTGATCGTTCTGGTATGTAATTATGAGTAGAATCATCAATACTACGCTCGAACGGAATCCTATCAATTGTCCTTAACCGACTACCATTAAAGTAATAATCTATCTTGTAATTTGTTCTGTTATAGTAAAAGCGATATACATAGGGATTCCCTCTTGTTTGAGACGCTTGATAACCAGGAGGAGTATAATTTCCCTGATAAGTATATCCAAAGATTTCCTTAGCTGTCAGTCCACCTGTTCGAATAAAGGACTGGCTGTATTTATTCGACAGGACATAAAGATTTGGATTATCAGCTGATTGTAGCCAGTACTCAACAGAGGCTCTTGTCCCAGAATTTATCCAAACTGCCGTTTGAAAGATTAGATTATTTTCACTTGCCAAGTTCAATAGATCAGGTGTTACCTCGAACCGCTTAGTTTTAGAACGTGACTCTCTCCAGTAATCAAAAAAGTAATTTCCATACTCATCATAAACTTCTTCTGAAGAAGAGGGCCAAAGACTAGAAATATCTTGTCCTAAAACTACATTCGGAATAGTGTAATTCGAAAGATTATAGGTCACATTGTTAATTCTGATACGGCCCGTATCCCAATAAGCAGGACCGTTCAAGTTGAACACAAAGGTGTATCTCTTTAACTTATAGTAAACCGGCAAAATTGAACTGCCATCTGCTGCTATCTCAACAGTTGAGGTAGCATTTTCAGTAGCATCTACTTCATGATAAGGCAGATTAGTGGGAATAGTCGGTGCATTTGTTGCGGAAACAGTCGTACCTACTTTTGCCGTAGCCTCTTTGGCACTATCGTAAACCCACTTAATAGTTCCCGTAGCATTATCGTATTGTTGCTTATAATAAACAACTGTATAAGCAACTGAATTCGGTGTCCACTTCGCATACAAAGTTGTATCTTTCTTTAAAGTGAGGAAATTCGTAATCTTGCTACCAGTCAGGTCAGGATTATCATACCAACCTTCAAATGTATATCCTTCTTTAGTTGGGGTAGTTGTCGAAATCTTAATCCGGCTATCATACAGACCAGATTGTTGTGAAACATTACTCCCACCATTGGAATTATAAGAAAGTGTAAAGTTTTTTCGAGTATAATAAACATACATTTTTTGACCACTAGCACTATCGATTTTTTTAGTATCAACGCGCTCAAAGTCAGCATAACTGTATGTTAAGATTTGTGGCGTAACAGTTGAACCTAGAACTCCACGAGTAGGAACTGTCTGAATATCAGAATATCCTGAACCAGTCAGATTCTTAAGTTTATAAACAACTTCATACTCAGCATTATATGGAACAAACTTGACACGTTCAGAAATGCGATTATCATCTACTCCATCTGCTAAGTCTAGTTCTTCTAACTTATCTCCAGTGAACTCAAGAATGGGTTTTTCAGGGTAGTAAACAGCCACTGCTGGTAAGGAGGGATCCTCTTTATTGCTCACCTCCGTAGAAGCAGGTGGTGTCAGTTGATACGGAGTATCACTAACTTCCAGCTGTACGGTTTCTTTATCAATCGTAATATCTTGGTTTTTAGAAACATTGTGGTAGAAGTATGTAACATCAATAGTATAAATATTGATGTTATTAAATACCGCTTCAGCAGTCAGGTCGCCAGTAATCACCGTATTTTCATCAATCCGCTCACCAGTAGCTTTATTAATCCAATGCGAAAATACATAACCGTTTTTAAAAGGCGCTTCTGGCAAACTACCGAGTGTCGTCCCTACAGTCTTATCAATCAAGCTCGTAATGATTTGTTCTTGACCCGCTGTGTCAATATAGGTAAACTTGACAGTATAATAATTTGCTAATACATCACCATAAACAGAAAAATGGCTAGCGTCAAAACTAATCTCGGAAATTTGTTGCTCATTTTCCTTCGTTTCAGCCTCTAAAAACTCTATCTGGCTATTCTCTTCAAAGTGGACAATTTTCAGCTTACTATCATCGGGTCGTCGAACCAATTCCTTGTTTATAATCTTAATCTTCACAGGGGCTGCCGGCTCGACCTCTTGCCCCCGGTAAGAAAAATGAATATCAAAGAATCGTGCATATACCAAGTTTTTAACCCCAAGATTCTCCTTCGTTTTCTCATAATGTGCCTGGTATTCTTCTGATTGGCTATCCAATTCTCTAACAATTAACTCAACGCCTTTTGGAAATTGAGCAGTAGCATCAAATTCAGCAGTCAATTCATAATCATGAGAACTATAAACCATTGTAGTTGGTTCGGTAATCCGTTCTTGGTCAAAAATATTCTTACTACTCTCGTCTGCAGATACTGATACCGGTGATTCAACTTGAGTAGAAGCTTCCGTTTGATGTGGTTCGACAACAGCTTTTATCCCAGCTTCAGTGCTCGTTTCTAATATACTACTACTGTCTGATGGTAACTGTTCCAAGCCAGTATTTATACCAGAAGTTTGATTTACCTTATCTTGGTCCAGTGTCAGAGCTGGTAAAATCAATGCATACGTTGTTACAAATACAACCACAACAGCTACAAAATTAACAAATTTTCTATATTTTTTCTGCCATAAAGATAATCTTTTAAACTTAAAATTATTTTGCATGTTCCTCCCCCTAAATTGCTTTAACTATCTAACTTTAAGTTCATCATTTTTAATCAATTACTCCCATCTCTGTCAAAGGCCATACTCTAAAAACCAATTTACCAACAATCTGTTCATTAGAGACTGTACCAATAGCGTTGTTTCGCGAATCAATGGACTCTTTCCGGTTATCTCCCATGACAAAGATTCGATTTTCCGGTACCTGATAGGGAAACTCAATATCTGTATGACCATAATCCCTATTTGCCAAATATGGCTCGTCCAGTTTTTTCTTATTCACATATACATTGCCTTCTTCATCCATATCTACCCAATCCCCAGCTTCAGCGATGACGCGCTTGACCAGAATATTGTTATTGTAATAAAAAGCAACAACATCACTGCTTTCAAAATCATTGCTCTTTACTGATACAACGATGTCCCCACTATTCAGGGTTCCTTTCATTGAATCTCCGTATATTCTCAAAATAGGCAAAAATAATACAGCGATTAGTATTGCAAATGCTGCAACTACTACCAACATAAACACTGTACTTTTCACTGTCCTCCAAAATGTATGTCTATATCTTTCATGCTGATATAGCTCTTTTAATTCTGAAGTTTTTGGAAGTTCCTTTCCCCTGAGGTTTGAACTATTCATGAACATCACCAATTTTGTTTTTCACATTATAGAGATATAAATCAGCAGCTTTTTGCGCTTCTTCAAAAATATTAGTCAGTCTCATTGAGGCTTCCGCTATGGAGCCAGATTGACTAATCATAATTCTTCTATCAGCCAACTCTGTTTTAATCTTCTCAAGTTGATTTCTCAAGCAATCAATCTCTTCACTTTGAGCCAACATAATCTCATATAACTCAATTCGCTTTAATTTCCGAAGATCTTTTACATCCATCTGCGTTTCCTCTCTTTTACCAAAATATTATACAATTAAATTGAGGTGCAACTTAATAACAATACTTGGTATTTTACTATAGTTTCCATTTATTGTCTAGTAATATGAGTTTTCTAAGGGAAAACTGTTAGCAATATTTTATAAAACGAATCCCTCTCATTTAGGTGTTAATGGCTAATATAGTTATTTAATTTGTCTTTAATTACTTTAATGTAGGGATGTCTTTCCCACTCCCGTCAATTATAGAGATCAGCTTCAGACTGTAAAACGCAAATTGCTAAGATGTTGATAAAAGTTGGCGGCGGCAGCTCATTGCCTTGTATGGTCTAATGAATTAGCTTTCAGACAAGGAACCGATGTGCAGGTAGCTAGAACAGCCTAGAGGCTGTTCTAGGTTGGAAATAAGACATGCGAAACGAGTCACTTTCGTAGAGTGCGGCAAGCTGAAAGCGGCGATGTATCAGAGTTAATTTAAATGACTGTACTAAAAACTTGCTATTTTGGGGATTTCATTGAGTATTAAAATTTATCTACATAAAAACACCTTGAAAATGCGCTTGTCATTTATTATAAATAACGAGAGCTTCTTCAAGATGTATCACAGAATATAATTTCTTTAGCTAATAGATTGCCACTACTGTCCAAAAAGCTGGATAAAATTCCTTAGTAATATCGTATTACGGTATTCAAAAATCAAAGACTCTGCTAAAATTTTGTATCGTCATTTAATTGATAAATATCCCGCATCGCCCAAAAACCAATCAGAATCATTAGTAGACCAACCCAAATTTCCTTTGGAAATTGCACGATTCTTAAAAATCCAAGTACCAAGGCAATCACTAATGCTACCAGTAAAAATACTGCCGCAATCAAATTCATAGTCCCCTTAATATTGCGAGGTGCAATAAAAATATAAAAAAGTACTAACATGATGGCAAGGATTAAATAAAACATGCTTCTTCTCCTAGAAATTATTCCTCAGTCGCTAATTTTTTCTTCTTCGCAGCCTTATCACGCTCTGCCTTGTTCAAGATTTGCTTACGAAGACGGATAGATTCTGGCGTTACTTCCATGTATTCATCATCGTTCAAGAATTCTAGTGATTCTTCAAGAGTCAAGATACGTGGTGTCTTAATTACAGACGTTTGGTCTTTGGTAGCTGAACGAACGTTGGTCATTTGTTTTGCAGTTGTGATGTTAACTGTCAAGTCATTTTCACGCGAGTTTTCACCGATAATCATTCCTTCGTACACTTCAGTACCTGGGTTTACAAAGATGGTACCACGCTCTTCAATACGCATGATAGAGTATGTCGTTGCCTTACCTTGGTCGATAGAAACAAGGGCACCACGGTGACGACCACCGATCTCACCTTGAACAACTGGCAAGTATTGGTCGAAAGTATGGTTCATGATACCATAACCACGAGTCATTGAAAGGAATTCTGTTGAATAACCAATCAAACCACGCGCAGGCACAAGGAAAACAAGACGAGTTTGACCATTACCTGTCGCAACCATATCCAACATATCACCCTTACGCTCAGATAGGGATTGGATAACAGAACCTTGGTATTCTTCTGGAGTATCGATTTGCACGCGCTCGAATGGCTCCATTTTCACGCCGTCAATTTCCTTGATGATAACTTCTGGACGTGATACTTGAAGCTCATAGCCTTCACGACGCATGGTTTCAATCAAGATAGACAAGTGCAATTCACCACGACCTGAAACAGTCCATTTATCTGGAGAGTCAGTAGGGTCAACACGGAGAGAAACGTCTGTTTGCAACTCGGCCAAAAGGCGCTCTTCAATCTTGCGAGATGTCACCCATTTACCTTCACGACCTGCAAACGGTGAGTTGTTCACCAAGAAAGTCATTTGAAGAGTTGGCTCATCGATACGAAGAACTGGAAGTGCCTCAACTGCATCTGTCGGAGTCACAGTTTCACCAACGAAGATGTCTTCCATACCAGAAACGGCAATCAAATCACCAGCTTTTGCTTCTTGGATTTCTTTACGCTCAAGACCGAAGAAACCAAAGAGTTTTGTAACGCGGAAGTTTTTCGTTGTGCCATCTAGCTTAGAAAGGGTAACTTGGTCACCTACTTTAACAGTTCCACGGAAGACACGACCGATACCGATACGACCTACGAAGTCGTTGTAGTCCAAAAGGGATACTTGGAACTGCAAAGGCTCATCTGAGTTATCGACTGGCGCTGGAATATGCTCGATAATGGTATCAAAAATTGGTGCCATTGTTTCTTCTTGGTCATCTGGATTGTCAGACAAGGAAGAAGTTCCGTTGATAGCTGACGCGTAAACAACAGGGAATTCCAACTGGTCATCATCTGCACCCAATTCGATGAAGAGTTCAAGTACTTCATCCACAACTTCTTCTGGACGAGCAGAAGGCTTGTCAATCTTGTTGACAACGACGATTGGTGTCAAGTTTTGTTCAAGTGCTTTTTTCAATACGAAACGAGTCTGCGGCATAGTACCTTCGTAGGCATCTACGACAAGGACAACACCGTCAACCATTTTCATGATACGCTCAACCTCACCACCGAAGTCCGCGTGTCCTGGTGTGTCCATGATGTTGATACGAGTACCGTTATAAGCTACGGCAGTGTTTTTAGCAAGGATAGTGATTCCACGCTCTTTTTCGATGTCATTTGAGTCCATGGCACGCTCATCCAACTGCGTACGCTCATCAAGTGTTTGGGATTGTTTCAATAATTCATCAACGAGGGTTGTTTTTCCGTGGTCAACGTGGGCAATAATGGCTACGTTACGGATGTCTTCTCTAAGTTTTGTCATAATATCCTCTATATATTTTAATTTAACTAAAAAAGTATATCATAGATTGGCGCAAAAATCACAGATAATCTTGTTGTAAATGTTTTCAGATAGCAGATTGAAAGCAGAAGAAAAGAGATTGAAGCCAATCTCTTATAAAATGTTCTCAAAATTATCGCGCACTTCTTGTGGCCAAACACTGGACTGGACTTCACCAATATGTTTCTTACGAAGCAAGAACATGGCCAGACGGGATTGACCGATACCGCCACCGATTGAAAGCGGGAAGAGACCATTCAAAAGAGCCCGATGCCAATCAAATTCCAAACGGTCCTCGTCACCTGTAATCGCAACCTGGCGCTTAAGCGCTTCTTCATCTACACGAATCCCCATTGAGGACAACTCAAAGGCTGAACCAAGTGCTTCGTTCCAAACCAAGATGTCTCCATTGAGTCCTTTGTAGCCTGCTTCTGATGGGCTTGTCCAGTCATCATAGTCTGGTGCACGTCCATCATGTGGTTTACCATCTGCCAGTTCACCGCCGATACCGATTAGGAAAACTGCACCGTATTCTTTGGCAACCACATTCTCACGCTCTTTTGGTGTCAAGTCTGGGAAGTTCTTTACCAAGTCCTCTGTGTGGATAAAGGTGATTTTCTTTGGTAAAACAGACTCAATGTCGTAACGAGCTTCAACTGCCAATTCGGTCAGACGGATAGCCTTGTAAATCTGCTCTACCGTTTCCTTCAAGTAAGCTAAATTCCGACGGCCATCAGGAATAACCTTCTCCCAGTCCCATTGATCCACGTATACTGAGTGAATGGGATCCAAGGAATCCTCGTCAGGACGAAGAGCCTTCATGTGAACAAAGAGCCCTTCTCCCTCATTAAAACCGAATCGAGCCAAGGTATGGCGCTTCCACTTAGCAAGTGAGTGAACCACTTCATAGGTCACATCTGGAATTAACTTCACATTAACAGTAACCGCATTCTCCACACCGGACAAATTATCCTGCATACCATCCCCGACACGACTCAAAATCGGTCCTTGCACTTCTACGATTTCTAGCTTGTCTTTCAAATACTGTGTGAATGTATTTTTAACGAAAGAAATCTCCTCTTGCTGATGAATGAAGCTCTTCTTCATACCTTACCTCCTTAAATTTATACACCCTATTATACTCTTTTTTACCTACTTGTAAAGTCTTTTTATTAAATATTCTGATAATTTAATGGAGGAGTAAATTCCCAAAGTAAGTTCTAGTCTGTCTTAAAAACTGGAAACTAGAATGAGACAAAGAAATAAGGTAGAACTTACTATGGGACAAGTTGGTAATCGACAATGAAAAACAAACACTTAACTCTCTCTGATCGCAACGATATTCAAATAGGAATTGAACAACTTAAGCCCTTCTCGGCTATCGCTACTAAGCTAGGAAAAGACCCGTCCACAATCTCAAAAGAAGTTCGGAGAAATAGGGTGATAAAAGAGAACTCTAGTACCTCCAATTGTGAGACCTGCCCTCTGCTCAAAAAGGCTCCCTACGTTTGTAATGCCTGTCCGAAAAAGAGAAGCAACTGCGGATACCAGAAACAGTTCTACTACGCAAAAAGAGCTCAGCTGGATTATGAAGCTAAGCTCTCAGAGTCGAGAACAGGTGTTGCCCTAAACAAGGAAGAATTCTATCGCATGGACGAAATTGTCTCTTCTGCCATCAAAAAAGGACAACACCTCAACCACATCATCGCCTCAAATGAACTTTCGGCATCCAGAGCTTCTATCTACCGATACCTTGAAAAAGGCTA
>NZ_JAOTGC010000009.1:0-92830 GCF_044427445.1 Streptococcus sp. 2020WUSS084
ACATCTATTTTTATAATCATCAACGATTTCAAGAACGCAACAACGGCCTTGCCCCTCTTGAAATGAGGAACAAGGCCGTCGCCTAATCTTTTATTATTTCATTGTCCACTTGACAGGGAGCAGTTCAAACGGTTTGGGTGTTTTTTGTTAGAAAGAAGGCATTTATGGAATCAATACATGAAGTAATTCTAAATATTAATAAGGAATTTCCAGAAATTGGCTGGGGAGTTGCTGGAAGTATATCAGGAAAAAGTGTAGAGGTAGGTCGTGAAATAACTTTACAGAGATGGAGGAAAGGGGATGCAAAATACTTTTGGATAACCTATTTTTCTGATAGCTCTGAAGTTGTAGAAAAATGTAAGAAAGCAAAGAATTATTTAGTGATCATTGATGTTGATATAAAAGAAATAGAAGAGTCTCCAGCACAAACTTTGAGTATTGCGGTTGGAAAAAAAGGGAAACTTTCTGAAATTATTACTCGAATAGATAATGGAGAGCTGGCGTTTTCTATAAAACAAGATTTCTTTACTTGTTACTTTATAAAGTTTGATGAAAAGGATTATCTGGAAAAGGTCAATAATATTCTTAGGTTTAAAAATTTAAAGGAATTTAGAGATAGTCTTTCCATTACATTTAGTGACTGGAATGACTATGGCTACTATACTGTATTGTATGTTAATATTTGTAAGGAGAAATTCTGGCTACGAGTAAATCCGAGAAGCCAAGAGATGATAGATTATTTGAAAGGCACCGGAAAAAAAACTATGCTGGATGATGGAACCGATTTGTGTTCGCTTGGAGGTGTAGAATACTACGAATTTTTAAAAAAATATCTTCCATATAGTGTACGCCAGCAATGGTTTTCGATTACTAAAGACCTAGCATTTAATAGGAAAAATCTGGACAAAGCTTCTCGAAAGTATGAAGATTTTGCAGATCCGCATGCCGCGGATTTTAAGATGGAACCACCTTATAGTAAATCTCATAATTTTTTCAATAATTCATTTATGAGAACTACGTCAGTAAAGGAAATCAAAGATATTTTTCGTCCTTTGGCAGTTGCTGGGTATGGTGAAGAAAGTGTTGCTGAGGATAAAGAGATGCAAGAAGGACCCAAAAAATCAGTTGATGAAAATATTGTATCAATCGATTATGATTTTGGAGATGAGAAAGTGGGCTTGTCGTTTGTAAAAAACAGGAGTTCAGATCTCTCTACAGAGGTTTATGCTATTATAGGTGGCAACGGAAGTGGTAAGTCCTTTAGGATAAATGAAATAATAAAAAGGCATATGGAAGGGGATAATAATTTTTCAAGTATAATCCACTTTTCTTTAAGTCCGTTTGATAGTGTTATAGAATATCAAAAAAATGATAAAAAATATGAAGTGAGATCAATAGAAGAAGATGATGAAGGTGTACTTTATGAAAAAATAGGATTTGTATCGGTTGAAACACCTAGAATTAATCAGGTTATAAATAAATTACAAGGTCAACAATTGAAAAATATTATAGATTGGCTAAAAGATAAGTATAGCATAGACGATTCTACGGAAAAGCCGGTTAAAAAATTAACAATGAAGGACAGTTTTACGTTCTACATTCAAGATGTTTTATTGGATTTTATTGCTACCTCAGATAAGAAGTTTGAACTATGGCTTAATTGTTTAGAATTGTTTGCATTTGAACAGTGGGCAAGAGATATTATAGACGCTTTCAGAGATAAAGAGTTTCAATTAAATGATTTTAAAAAACTTAGTGAGCTTAGTTCAGGACAGGCAACTATACTTTTGTACTTAACAAAGTTGGTGAGTAGTATAAATAGAGGATGTTTAGTAATTTTTGATGAACCCGAAACATTTATGCACCCACCGATGATAAAGGCATTCATCAGGGCGGTAGCAAAAATCTGCAAAGAAGAGAAGGCGTTTTGTTTAACTGCTACACATTCTCCAATTGTTCTCCAAGAAATCCCTCATAAGTGTATATATACATTGAATGCTGAACATGAACTACGGAATGTATCTTATAAGACGTTTGGTGAAAACCTTGATTCTTTATATAAAAATGTATATGGAGTTGAGTTGCAAATGACGGGATATAATAATATTTTAACAGAACGTCGAAATTTTCTAATTGATTCAATTAATAAAGTTGCTGATAAAGAAGTTGAAGAGAATAAGCTGAGCCAAGAAAGTGATTCTTTATTAAATACCCAAGCCTCTTCAATAAGCGATAGAGAGAAGAACGAAGAACTTAGTATTGAACGTTTTCCTATCTTTTCAAATGCTTCAGACAAAAATTTACTGGGAGATGAGGCGTATTTAAAATATCTAATCATAGAGGAAGAGATAAAAACATACATAAACTCAAAGAATAATGATATACATCCTAAACAAGGAGAGTGATGACTTATCAAATTTGTAGATAAAGATGGATTGCCTAGTGTTCGAGAGATACTAGATACAATAGTTACTGAAAATGTGACAAAAGACTGGAAAAAGCAAATACGAGATGGACGAGAAAGTTGGATTAGCTACTTAGAGAAGTTGGATGAGGAGTACAGACAAAAGTCAACTCAATTACACTTGATTCAGACATACAATGAGCGATTACCTGTATGTGCTAATGAATCCAATTTAGAAGTGCTATATGGAACACTGCGAGAAAAATGCTTTGCAAAATTTCCAACTACTAATAATGTACATAGTAATTCAATATGTCCTATATGTGAAGGAACTTTTACAACTAAAGTAACATTAGAACATATTATCCCTAAAGGAAGTAAAGGGAAGTATCAGTTTGCAATACTGCCGATAAATTTAGTAAAATGCTGTGCAGAGTGTAATACAAATAAGCATAACAAAGCTTCAAAATCAGCAAGAGACAGAGAGGTCAATCCATATTTTGAAGAGGAGTTTAAGGGAAAGGTCGATATAGAGAATTACTTATTATTACGTTTTATGTATAATTCTGAGATGGAAACTTGGGAAATGAAATTAGTCCCACCTAGTGAGGATGAGAATGACTCTGATGATGTGGCGATGGTAAAAAATTTTATTAATATTTATAATATTATTCAGACTTATCAAAACAGAGTAAATATAGAATATAATAGAATGATTTCAGTTCTTTCTAAACAACTTATTTTGCCCTTGTCAAGAAATGTATTGGTTCAATATATCGAAAAGATGCGAAATGATTATTCTGAAAAATATAGTCTTGAAGAAGGGTGGACTGATCAAAATTATTTTGGAAAGCTAATTTGTGAAACATTAACTGATGCTTTTGAAAAGGATCGGATGTATATTGATCGATTTTATGATGTAATTAAACAAAGGCAGCTTAATATCAATTCTTTAGTTTTTGAGAAAAATAATTTTCTTGATCAATTGAAGCTTGGTCAAAATCAGTCAAGTCTTGAGGATTATCTTGAATGGATAGAAAAATTAATGCATGAATATTATGATGATTTTATACTGTATTTTAATCATTTGAAGAGAAATTTTGTAAATTATAAACTTCAAAAGCCAAATAATGAAGTAGTGTCAGATAAAATGTATGAAACTATTTTATCAATTTTTGATTTGTACTTTAGTGAAGCTCGGAGTTTTGATGGATTCAAGGAAAAGTGCCTAAGTATTTTAGTGTAAAAATAAGATGATGGGCTTGCTCAGCCAGGGCATGATCCTCTCAGCCGAACACGACGGCAATTTAACACTCTTAACAGTCGATCCATCAGTACCAAACGGCAGTCAGATTGGGTAAGAAAGTTCAAACACTCAGCACAGCTGGGTGTTTTTTTGCGAACTAATATAGAAAGGAGGTTTTATGTTAGTTGCACTTGATGAAGATGGACAAGTTTTTAATGTCTTGGAAAATCCTGCGCCGCAAGGTCGCTTTTGCTGTCCAGGTTGTGGAGGACTGGTCCGATACAAATCCGGAAAAGTTCTGCGTTCGCACTTTGCCCACGTAACCCTGCGGGATTGCACATACTTTTCCGAGAATGAGTCGGCCCAGCACCTGTCCCTTAAGTCTTGTCTGTACAGTTGGTTAATCAATGCCGAACAAGTTGAACTTGAAAAATGCCTGCCTAGTATAGGGCAGGTCGCTGATTTATTTGTCAATGATCGTTTAGCCTTGGAAGTCCAATGTTCCAGTCTGCCAATTTCTCGTTTGCAGGTGAGGACGCAAGCCTATTATGAAGCTGGTCTTCAGGTTCTCTGGCTGTTGGGAAAAGACCTATGGTTAAAAGAAAGATTAAGTAAATTACACAAGCAATTTCTCTCTTTTAGTATGAACATGGGGTTTCACCTCTGGGAATTGGATGACGAGAAAAAAGAATTGCGTCTTCGTTACCTTATTCATGAAGACTTACGAGGTAAGGTCCACTGTCTTACTAAAGTCTTTCCGTTTGGCGAGGGAAATTTATTGGAAATCTTGCGTCTGCCATTTGCCAAGCAAGCTTTATCGCATCTTACTTGCCCGTTAGATAGGGATTTGCCTCGCTACATTGCTCAACAGCTTTATTACAAATCCCCCAATTGGTTAGCCCTGCAGGCAGAGTCTTATAGCCGAGGGGAGAATTTGCTGACAAAGACGGCAGAAGAATGGTATCCCCACCTCCGTCTGCCCCGCTCTGCCATTGGCTTTGCCCAAATACAAACAGATTTAACCCTAGTTTATCAGGATTTTGACCAGTATTACGACAGTATTGAAGACAAGCAGAAACAGGTTCTATATCCACCAATAATTTATAGAAAACCAATGTAAATAGAGATAGCTGATGGAGGTGTATATATTGCTTTTGAAAATATGCTCAACATTTTATGTTAGGCATGCTACTGTTGGTGAAGGTTGTAGACTTTGTTATCCTAGTGGCGACTTGCGATAGCGAATACCAAAAACTATTTTCCAGTTGAAATAGTAACCTATAAGCCCTCACTTTCCGTTGGAAAGAGGGGATTTTTTATGTTAGAATAAAGAATACGGAGGATTAATTATGTCTAAACAACGTTACGAAATTGAAGAAAAATACCAGTGGGATTTGACCACTATTTTCCCAACCGATGATGCCTGGGAGGCAGAACTTGCAGATTTACAAGCTGAAACTGAAAAAACAAAAGAATTTGCAGGTCACTTGCTCGACTCAGCGAAGAGCCTTTTGACAATCAGTGAAACGCAACTCGGTCTCATGCGTCGCATTGAAAAACTCTATGTCTATGCGTCTATGAAGAATGACCAAGATACTCGCGAAGGAAAATATCAGGAATTTCAAGCTAAAGCCATGGGCTTGTATGCTGCCTTTTCACAGGCTTTTGCCTTCTATGAGCCTGAATTTATGGCCATTACTGAAGAGCAGCTGGAGGCCTTTAAGGCAGAAGAGCCTACTCTTGTTCAGTACAGCCACCAATTTGAAAAACTTCTGGCAGCCAAGGACCATGTCCTGTCACAAGAGGTGGAAGAAGTCCTTGCGGCAACCAGCGAGATTTTTGAATCACCTGCTGAAACCTTCTCAGTCTTGGACAATGCTAGCCTGCGTTTCCCAGAAATCGTAGATGAAGACGGTCACTTGGTGCCACTTTCACACGGGAACTACATCCACTTTATGGAGTCTAAAAACCGTGATGTCCGCCAAGAAGCCTATGAAGCTATGTACGGTACCTATGAGCAGTTCCAGCATACCTACGCTAAGACTCTGCAATCTAATGTCAAAGTCAATAATCTGAAAGCTCGTTTACGGAAGTACGACTCAGCTCGCCACGCATCACTTGCAGCTAATTTCATTCCAGAATCTGTTTACGATACATTAGTGGCGGCAGTCAACAAGCACCTTCCGCTCTTGCACCGTTATATCAATTTGCGTAAGAAGCTCCTGGGGATTGATGACTTGAAGATGTACGATATGTACACACCATTGTCAGATTTCAGCACCAAGATTTCTTATGAAGATGCTCTTAAAAAATGTCAAGAAACCTTGGAAATCTTCGGCGAGGATTATTCGGCTATTGTGAAGGAAGCCTTCGAAAACCGCTGGATTGATGTCCATGTTAATGAAGGAAAACGCTCAGGAGCATACTCAGGAGGTGCCTACGACACCAACGCCTTCATGCTTCTCAACTGGCAGGATAACTTGGATAACATGTACACCCTTATCCATGAAACAGGACATTCTCTTCATTCCATGTTGACTCGTAAGACTCAACCCTATGTCTATGGCCATTATTCACTTTTCTTGGCTGAAATTGCTTCAACTACCAACGAAAACCTTCTGACTGAAAAACTCTTGGCAGAAGTAGAAGATGACAAGGAACGCTTTGCTATTCTAAATCATTACCTAGATGGTTTCCGTGGTACAGTCTTCCGCCAGACCCAATTTGCCGAGTTTGAACAAGCTATCTATAAGGCAGACCAGGAAGGTCAGGTCTTGACAGCTGATTTCCTCAATGAATTGTACGGTCAGACAAACGAGAAATACTACGGACTTTCTGCCGAAGAAAATCCAGAAATTCAGTTTGAGTGGGCTCGTATTCCACACTTCTATTACAATTTCTATGTCTATCAATATGCGACAGGTTTTGCAGCAGCATCAGCTCTAGCAAACAAGATTGTCAATGGTAGTCCAGAAGACAAAGAAAACTATCTCAACTACTTGAAGGCTGGTAGCTCAGATTATTCCCTCAATGTCATCGCTAAGGCTGGCGTAGACATGACCAAGGAAGATTACCTCAATGATGCCTTCAAGGTATTTGAAGCTCGTTTGGAAGAATTAGAAGCTCTCGTTGAGAAAGGTGTGCACCTCTAATATGATTTCCTATAAACGTTCGATTGTGATTCCCAGTGTGATTAGTCTTGTTTTCATCTTGCTCGGTCTTGGTGGTTTGACTAGACCTGAGCCATCTATGGGAAGTGTTGTCTATTTGATATTTTTACAAGCTTTGCTAGTTTATTTATATATATTGAGAAAGCAAAAGGCAGTTTTTATCTTGACAAAACAGTACCTAGAATTTCAAGAACACTTTTGGAGTGAACGTCAACGCCATTCGTTAGAAGAGATTGCAGAGATTCGATACATCGTTTCTCCTGTCTATCGTGGCTATCAGTCGAAACGTTTGCGAATTGTAGGAAATAAGGGGGTACTACTTGCAGTCGTCAGCTTGAATAGGCTTGATGGTGCAGATTTTAATGATATTTACCATTTTGTAGAGCAAGTAGCACCGCATATAAGATGGGATTTTTCAAATTAATAAAGAGAGGGGACTATGTTAACAGAAGAACAACTACAAGATATTTTTGAATTAGCAGATTTAATGTCAAATGGTGATAGGGAACTATTTCTCCAACTTAGAGAAGTAGTCTTCGCTAGTGATCCACACCAGATTCTCAATTTTATGGAACGTATTTTAGATTCAGAGTCATTCGATGATTTCTTGGATCGTGTTGGAGAGTCTGAAAAGGAAAATCTTTGGTTAATCTTGATAAAATTACTAGAGCATTTGAACTATATTTGTGTGCGTGATTATAAGGACAATCTTGAAGATTTTATCTACTTTTTTGATTGCCTTCAGCAGGTCCGCAATGCGGGAATTTCTCTTAAATTGGATTCAGGTGGATTAAGTCCAATTGCATCTATTTCAGAATGGGCAAGAGTTATTGATAACAAATATCTTGATGAAAACTTTTGTCTAGGGGCAGTAGATATGGACACGGATAGTTACTATCTCTTTTTCAGTAAGCAGGCGACTTTTATTCGACTTCAAGAACTAGCTGGAAATTTAGGGTATCGAATTGATTACGCCAAAAATATGTAAAGAAAAGGTGGGGAAACCTACCTTTTAGTGTATTGAGGAAGAAAATCTTGTCGGCTTATGATATAATGGATTCTATGGTCGAATCATATAGTAAAAACGCAAATCACAATATGCGCCGTCCGGTTGTCAAGGAAGAAATTGTGGATTTTATGCGAACACGTCAGGCGCAAAATACAGGGTTTTTGAAAGAACTGGAAGAGTTTGCTCATCAAGAAAACATTCCAGTTATCCCTCATGAAACGGTAGCTTATTTCCGCTTGCTGATGCAGACACTCCAACCTAAACGTATTTTAGAAATTGGAACTGCTATTGGCTTCTCTGCGTTACTGATGGCTGACAATAGTCCGCATTCGAAGATTACAACGATTGATCGAAATGAAGAAATGATTGGCTTTGCAAAGGAAAACTTTGCCAAATATGATCAGCGCCAGCAGATTGAATTGCTGGAAGGGGAAGCCATGGATATTCTTCCGACTTTACCAGATAACACATATGATTTTGTTTTCATGGATTCTGCTAAATCAAAATATATTGTATTTTTACCAGAAGTCTTGAAAAAGGTCAAAGTAGGTGGTTTAATCATTTTGGATGACATCTTCCAAGGAGGAGATGTTGCCAAAGACATCAAGGATGTCAGAAGAGGGCAGCGAACGATTTATAAGGGATTGCAACGTTTATTCGATGCGACATTGGATAATCCAGATGTGACTGCTAGTCTTGTGTCCATGAGTGACGGTCTTCTTATGTTGAGGAAAAATGTAGAGAATGTTGACTTAAAACATATAGAAATTTAAGAAGTTTTTAAGCTTTTGTGTTATAATAAAGGGGTTAATGAAAAAAGGAGAGAGTCTTTAATGAAACAAACTAAAAAAATTCTCGCAGGTGCAGTAACACTCTTTGCTGCAGTAACACTCGCTGCTTGTTCCAATGCAGCTGATAAAGATATCATTACGATGAAAGGTAACACGATTACTGTGTCTGAGTTTTATGAGAAAGTGAAAACAAACTCACAAGCTCAACAAGTTTTGCTGTCAATGGTTATCAGTAATGTATTTGAAAATCAGTATGGTGACAAAGTCTCTGCAGAAGAAGTAAATAAGGAATATGATAAGAAGGCAGAACAACTTGGTGCTTCTTTTAATGCGGCACTTTCTTCGGCAGGATTGACAGAAGAATCCTATAAGGAACAAATTCGTACCAATAAATTGGTTGAGTATGCTGTAAAACAAGCTGCTGAGAAAGAATTGACAGATGAAAACTACAAGGCAGCTTATGACGCCTATACACCTGAAGTAACAGCACGTGTCATTAAGTTGGCAGACGAAGCTAAAGCAAAAGAAGTTTTAGCTGCTGCACAAGCTGAAGGTGCAGATTTTGCTCAATTGGCGAAAGACAATTCCACGGATACTACTACAAAAGACAATGGAGGCGAAGTTAAATTCGATTCAACTTCAACAACTGTTCCAGCAGAGGTACAGAAAGCAGTATTTGCCTTGGATGCAGGTCAAGTCGGAGCGTCGGTGATTTCTTCGGTAGATATGAAGACGTATACAACGAGCTATTATGTTGTAAAATTGGATGCTAAATCAGAAAAATCTGCTAAATGGGAAGATTATAAAGATAAGCTGAAAGAAATTATTTTGGCACAAAAGCAAAGTGATTCATCATTTGTTGCTACTGTGCTGAAAGAAGCACTCCAAAAAGCAAACGTTAAGGTTAAAGACAGTGCTTTCCAAAATCTTCTTTCACAATATGTGACAACAGAAGAAAGCAGTTCTTCTTCAACGAAGAGCAGCTCTTCATCGACTGAAAGTTCTTCTACAACAGAATCTTCTAGTTCATCAGGTCAGTAATTGACGATTTACTTATTAAGAATCGGTACTTGACACCTTAGTTCAGAAAATTGGCGGTTGCTGCGAGCCATCTAAGCCAAGTATCTTGCTACTTAATATTACAATTGAATAGTAGAGCCTGTATTCACAGTTTTCGGCTTATATATAAAAGTTTTTTGCTTGTGGATACAGTTTCTTAAATGAGAATGACAAGTCATTGAATGAAGGTGGTACCGCGGTTTTTCGCCCTTCGTTTGATTTCTTGTTATTTTTTTGGAGGTCATGATGAGGCAATTTCAAGTCAAACAGCGCTTTACCTTTGGTGGTGAAAAATTTGATATTTGTGATAGTTTTGGGAATCTTGCTTATCAAGTGGAGGGCTCTTTCCTCGAAATTCCAAAACGATTTATCGTGACCAATTCCAGAGGTGGGGAAGTTTGTCAGATTACTAAGAAGTTTTTGACCTTCCTGCCCCAGTTTACCATTGATATGGCAGATGGTTATTCTTTCTACTTGCAAAAGGAATTTACTTTTTTCAAGGATCGCTATACTGTGGAAAATCTAGGTTTAATCCTAGATGGAAATATCTGGGATTTGGATTTTCGCTTGAAAAGGCCAGATGGTATGCTCGTAGCCGAAATCTGCAAAGAACTCTTTCATTTAACTTCTCATTACTCCGTTACTGTAATGGAGGACTCCTATGCAGATTTGGTCATTTCCTTGGTGGTCGCAATTGACTACGTCGAAATGATGGAAGATGCATCGAATTAATCGTGAAATAATCATTCAGTTTAACTGTTTCGTTAAATTGAACCCGCCTAACTATCACTTATGAAAGGAAAGGTTCAATTTAGATAATTTTCTGAATTGAACCCGAGCTAAAAGCGTCGAGAAAAAGATAGACCGCCTAGTGCGCTGGCGCACGGCGTTGGTCTCCTATTTTCTTCTCGCTTTCTTAATGCTCTTGGTATCTTAGTTTATGAAAAATTTATCTTCTGCTCAAATTCGTCAAATGTGGTTGGATTTCTGGAAATCAAAGGGTCACTCTGTTGAACCTTCAGCAAATCTTGTCCCAGTAAACGATCCAACTCTTTTGTGGATAAACTCTGGTGTGGCAACACTTAAAAAATATTTCGATGGCTCTGTCATTCCTGACAACCCACGGATTACAAATGCCCAAAAATCCATCCGTACCAACGACATCGAGAACGTTGGTAAGACAGCTCGTCACCACACCATGTTTGAAATGCTTGGTAACTTCTCTATTGGTGATTATTTCCGTGATGAAGCGATTGAGTGGGGTTTTGAGCTCTTGACAAGCCCTGAATGGTTTGCTTTTCCAAAAGACAAGCTCTACATGACTTACTATCCAGATGATGTGGATTCTTACAACCGCTGGATTGCTCTTGGTGTTGAGCCAAGCCACTTGATTCCGCTTGAAGATAACTTCTGGGAAATTGGTGCAGGTCCTTCTGGTCCAGATACGGAGATTTTCTTCGACCGTGGTACTGACTTTGACCCTGAAAACATCGGTATCCGTCTCTTGGAAGAAGATATTGAAAATGACCGTTACATCGAGATTTGGAATATCGTATTGTCCCAGTTCAACGCAGACCCAGCTGTTCCGCGCTCTGAGTACAAGGAATTGCCAAACAAAAACATCGATACGGGCGCAGGTTTGGAGCGTTTGGCAGCTATTTTCCAAGGGGCTAAGACCAACTTTGAAACGGACCTCTTCTTGCCAATCATTCGTGAAGTAGAAAAAATTTCTGGTAAGACCTATGACCAAGATGGCGACAACATGAGCTTCAAGGTTATTGCAGACCATATCCGTGCCCTTTCTTTTGCTATTGGTGACGGTGCCCTTCCTGGAAATGAAGGTCGTGGTTATGTCCTTCGTCGTCTTCTCCGTCGTGCTTCTATGCATGGCCAACGTTTAGGCATTACAGAGCCATTCTTGTACAAATTGGTGGAGACAGTTGGAAATATCATGGAAAGTTACTATCCAGAAGTACTTGAAAAACGTGCCTTCATTGAGAAGATTGTTAAGAGTGAAGAAGAGTCATTTGCTCGTACTATCCATACAGGTTCACAATTTGCTGAGCAATTGATGGACAAATTGGCAGCAGAAGGTAAGTCTGAGATTGATGGTCGTGACATTTTCAAACTCTATGATACCTATGGTTTCCAAGTAGAATTGACAGAAGAATTGGCTGAGCACCGTGGTATGACCCTTGACATTGCTGGCTTTGAAGCGGCTATGAAAGAGCAACAAGACCGTGCACGTGCCTCAGTTGTCAAAGGTGGTTCAATGGGTATGCAAAATGAAACCCTGGCTGCTATCACAGAAGAGTCGACCTTTGTTTACGGCCAAACAGCTCTTGAAGCAAGCTTATCTGTCATTGTGGCTGATAATGCGCGTACAGAAGCAGTCTCAGAAGGTCAAGCTCTCCTAGTATTTGACCAAACACCATTCTATGCAGAAATGGGTGGTCAGGTTGCAGACCATGGTTTTGTGAAAAATGCTGCTGGAGACATTGTTGCGACTGTCATCGATGTGCAGAAAGCGCCGAATGGTCAACCATTGCACACAGTTGAACTGTCCGCAAGTATTTCAGTTGGTCAAACCTACACACTTGAAATCGAAACAAAACGCCGTAAGGGTGTTGAGAAGAACCACACAGCAACTCACTTGCTTCATGCAGCTCTTCACAATATTATCGGCGAGCATGCGACACAGGCTGGTTCCTTGAACGAGCAAGACTTCCTCCGCTTTGACTTTACGCACTTTGAGGCAGTTACTGCGGAAGAACTTCGTCGTATTGAAGAAGAAGTCAATGAGCAAATTTGGAATGCCATTCCAGTTGTGACGGTTGAAACCGATATTGACACAGCTAAGGAAATGGGTGCCATGGCCCTCTTCGGTGAAAAATATGGTAAAAATGTCCGTGTGGTAACCATCGGTGACTATTCTGTGGAACTCTGTGGTGGTACCCACGTTGGCAACACCGCTGAAATCGGTATCTTTAAGATTTTGAAAGAAGAAGGTATCGGTTCAGGTACTCGCCGTATCATTGCGGTAACAGGCCGTGAAGCCTTCCTTGCCTATCGTGACCAAGAAGATGCCCTCAAAGAAGTAGCGGCAACCATCAAGTCACCACAGATCAAGGAAGTACCAAACAAGGTTGAAAGTCTTGCTCAGCAAGTTCGTGACCTGCAAAAAGAAAATGCGGCTCTGAAAGAAAAAGCAGCGGCAGCCGCTGCTGGTGATGTCTTCAAAGATGTCAAAGATGCTAACGGCATTCGCTACATTGCCAGCCAAGTCCAAGTATCAGATGCAGGTGCCCTCCGTACCTTCGCTGACAACTGGAAACAAAAAGACTACTCAGATGTTTTGGTGCTAGTTGCTGCAATCGGTGACAAGGTCAATGTCCTTGTAGCCAGCAAATCAAGCGATGTTCATGCAGGGAACCTCATCAAAGTCCTTGCTCCAATCGTAGCAGGTCGTGGTGGTGGTAAGCCAGATATGGCTATGGCAGGTGGTAGCGATGCCTCTGCTATCCAAACCCTCTTGAACAGCGTAGCTGATAACTTGTAATTTGTCGTTGAAAACTCTTTTATCCTCTGGATGAAGGAGTTTTTTTGTACGCTACTCTAGTCATTTTGACAAATTTCATAAACTTTTTGACAAAAATTATTATTTTTTTGACAAAGATAGTTGTCAAAAAGAAAAAGAAGTGTTACAATGATATTGAGATAGAGATGAAAACGAATTCATCAATCAAAAAAATAAAGAAGGAAAATATTATGAAAAAGATCAATACAATTCCCATGGCTCAATTTGTACATGTATCAGCAGTTGCCTTTTTAGTTTTTGTCCTACTATCAGATATTTTTAAGTGGCAACAGTTGGACGATACTCAAGTGACTCTTGCCATTTGTCTTATTGTAATGACAACTGATATTTTTGAAAAAAAGCAAAAGAAAAAGAAGTGTAGCAGAAAAGAGTAAAAGGAAAAATTAGTCGAAAGTAAGTGGTGGAAAGTTATGAAAAACAATAGCAATAAAAAAGGAATTTTAATTACAGGAACAAGCGTTTTGCGAGGAGTGCAGGTTCTAGTTGCACTATACTTGATTTATAGTTTCGTTCAACTCTTTGTATTTGGTCAGGAGATAGATACAATGCCACTCTTGATGATGTCGAGTTCTCTCCTTATTTTAGATTCCACTCTCAGCAGATAAAAGGAGAAGAAAAATGAACAAGACAGTTAAAAATGGAATGAAAGTAGTCCTACTGTTTTTCGCACTCTTCTTGATAACTATTTTGGTATTTAAAGTTCTAGCCTTGCTAGGATTTGACCTTAGTTTGAATGAAGAGAGTTATTTAATTCCACCATTGATGGCGACACTGGTGTTAGTTCTGCAATTTAACAAAAAGAAAAATAGTGAAAAAGCTAAGGAAAGATAGGAGAAACCTTATGAAACGACACATTTCAGCAGATATGGCAGCAATTATTATTGCAGGCGCAAGTATTATTGGTTTACTGATTGGAGTTGCTCTAGGACTATATAGTTTAGTCTAGCTTGTAGGAAAATGAAGGAGAAGAAAGATGGAAGCGAAGAAGAAATTATTCGAAGTTAATATCATGGAAAATAAGAAATTTGTCTGGGGATTGAACATTCTTGCTGTGGCACTCATCTTTCCATTTGCCTTGGTATTTGGAATGATAGGCAGTTGGTTGATAGCTAACGGTTCGCAATACTTGGAACTGAACGTGTCGGAGGTATGGTTGCTTTTCCCTCTCTATATTCTTTTAATAGTTGTGCACGAGGCTATCCACGGCATCTTCTTCAAGGTTTTTTGTCCTGAAAATCCTGTCAAATACGGGTTTAAATGGAAATCGGGGATGGCCTATGCGACCAGTCCAGGTTCACTCTACAATCGGATGCAAATGCTAGTAATCAGCTTGGCTCCCTTTGTTGTGATTAGTTTGGGCTTGACCATGTTAGCAGGTTTGGGGATGATGAATACCACTCTTTACTTCATGGTAGCAACCATGCATGCGGCCTCTTGTGCAGGCGATTTCTACTATACTTATCTTTTATTGGTCAAGTTTGCCAAGGAAAATATAGCTGTCGAAGACACAGAAACAGGCCTGATTATCTACCAAGCCTAGAAAGGAAAACTCATGGAATATGTCTTAAAAAATCGGCTCAAGGAATTGCGAGCCAGAGATGGTCTCAATCAGACAGAGCTAGCAAAATTAGCAGAGGTATCACGGCAGACTATTAGCTTGATTGAACGGGGCGAATACACGCCCTCGGTGGTCATTGCTATGCGGATTGCACAAATTTTTAATGAAAATGTGGAGAATGTCTTTCAATTAGTGGAGGTAGAAAAATGAAACAGGGAAAACAAATTTCAACGAAACAAAGATGGATGAGATATTCAGCCTATATGCTGATTTCAGCAATTTTGGGTGGCTTTATCGGTTTCTTTGGAGTATTAATCTTTAAATTCAACCTGCCTTCTTATCTCAATTTAGATAACTTTCTAATTTGTTTGAGGATTATTACATTTGTAATTTTCGCTGGAACCGTATATTTTGGTGTTAAAGCTAATCAAAATTATAAACTTTATCATTCCATTTCAGATGAGGATGAAGAACGCGTTGATGAACTATATAAGAAAATGTATCGTAACCTAGAATATGCGACCATTTCATTCAATGTTGCTGTATCATTGACATTGTTAAA
Source organism: Streptococcus sp. 2020WUSS084 (assembly GCF_044427445.1). Classification (NCBI taxonomy): domain Bacteria; kingdom Bacillati; phylum Bacillota; class Bacilli; order Lactobacillales; family Streptococcaceae; genus Streptococcus; species Streptococcus sp. 2020WUSS084. The sequence continues at coordinate 15,398 of NZ_JAOTGC010000009.1, forward strand.
TTTGGTTTTAGGATTCGGGGTTACTTTCTTAGAAGAGAGTGCAGTTATGTATGGTTCCATTCTTGACGTAGTTTTCTATGTTATCCTTCTCATCTCTCAGGTTTTTATTGTGAAACTAACTCAGAAAATTCGTGACTATAAGTTGTCCGCTTTTGCTACGGTGAAAGAAATGAAGGACTTTGCTGAGGCGATGGATGAAGGTGAGAAGCAAGCCAACTACGAAATGAGTTTCCAGATTGTTTTTACTCTTAATCAAATTGTGTTACCAGGTTTGTATCTATTCCTGTTTGTACTTAGTATGTTACTGCAGGAGCGACAAATTACAGCCTTTCTAGTTGTGGCGTTTTTGCACATTTATATCAATGTGATGCAGGTTCGCATGATCCGTCGTTATTTTAAATAATGAAAGGTTTTGGTAGTGATTATGAAAGAGAATAAAAAGTTTACATCGATTCTAAAAATTGTTTATTTCGTGGGGTTAATCGGCCTTGGTATGTACGCAGTTGGCTATATTTTCGGAGAGTGGCTGGCTACTGGGCAGATTGATTTGTCAAATCTGAATATTCTATTACCGGTGCTTTTAGGCTTGCCAGCTCTGCTATTGATCGAAAAAGAAAGTAATGAAAACTGACTTAGTGTATGTGAAGGAGATTGCTATGAATAGACTTGGAAATGTCAAAGATTGGAATGTGGTTAAAAATTGGAAGTTTCTCTTAGTGGGACTAGCTGTCGTTGCCCTTAATGTATTGACCCAGATGGCTATGTTTACTCTACCAAATTTTGATGGGAAAAACCTTCTGATTGCTGCTGCCTTCTTGTTGGTTGCTGTAGTGCTTGGTCTTATCTTGACTGGTAAATTAGGTCTGTGGAAAGGTGAGCAGAAGTGGGGGATGGGTGCGAATGTTGGTTTTGTAGCCCTTGCCTTTATCGTTATGTTTGGTTTGAAAATAATTGGTGGGCAATTGATTATGTTGGAAGAGGGATACGGTCAGACGACTGCCAATCAGGAAATTATCAACAATTCAGGCTTGCCAACCTTAATTTTGTTTCTCTTTGCAGTTTTCTTTGCTCCAGTTTTGGAGGAACTGCTTTTCAGAGGGATTCTTATGGGGAAAGTCTTTGGTAAGGATTCGATTGTGGGATTATTGCTATCGAGTTTTCTGTTTGGACTTATTCACAATCCGACCAATATCGGATCTTGGGTTGTCTACGGAGGTATGGGCCTAGTCCTAGGACTCGCCTATCGTATTTCTGGCAAATATACCAATGCACTTATTCTACACAGTCTGAATAATCTTCTTGGATTTTTGTTGATGCTTCTGATGCAAAGTCTGGGCTTGATATAGGAGGATAGGATGGAACTATTTTTATGGATTCTAGTAGGATTTCTATTTTTCAATTCTCTATCAGATAGGAAAAAAGTGAAGCAGTTGCAAGCTAGGGTAAAAAAGTTGCAGAAAACTACAAAAGGAGAAAATCAGATGTCAGTTTTATTGAAAGAATTGGTCGGAAGTAAGGCTAAAATCCGCTTTGATGAGGAATTTATGACCATTTACGAATACAGCATTTTAGCTGTGGATGAGGAATGGGTTAAAATTTCTCGTGAATTAGCGGAAGGAGAGATTGAAACCAAGTTGATACGAATTGATAATATTGTTGATTTGAGTTTTTAGGGAGGGAGTATGTTAAAATTTATCAAACACATTGCATTATTGTTTTTATTTTTTGTTGCTTATCAAATTATTTCTGGGTTTTTGATGGTAGGACCGTCATTACAAGCTATTCCAGAATTTCCAGCTCAATTGATTGTGAATATGATTTTGATTTGTGCGATTATTGGCATTGTTCTCGGAATTGCATTTACAATTGTATTATGGAAATTTGTGTATTCTCGGCATACCATTGACTATAGTGTATCTTCATCATGGTTCCATAAGTTTCAATGGCCTATTTTGCTCTATATTGCATTTTTCATCTTCCAACTTTTGGTACCTATATCTGAAAGTCAAAATCAAACCTTGGTCATCCAATTTGTGTCTGCCTACCCCTTGGTTTCATTTTTATCAGTCGTAATCTTTGCTCCGATTTTAGAGGAGTTGATTTTTAGAGGTTTGTTGGCGACCTATTTCTTCCCTAAAATGGCAGATATGAAGGCTGTTGGAATCTATCTTGCTGTAACGGGTTCTTTGTTTAGTTTGGTCCATATACCAACAACCATTCCGCAGTTTCTAATTTATTTCACTATGGGTCTCAATCTTGGTTGGCTCTATTTAATTAGACGAGATATTCGCTATCCGATTGCGCTACATATGTTAAATAATGGAATTTCCTATTTGATGATTCTATTTTTGGTATAGTCATTTAGTTTGCTTTTAGTACTCGCTTCAAAGGTTCGGGGAACCTTTGAAGGCTGGAGATAGGGCGAAGCAAGTTCGCCTCAATAGCTACAGGTTGCTAGAACAGCCTAAAAGCTGTTCTAGGTTGGAAATAAGGAAACGACGTTTCCTCGCTCGTCGAAGTAATCAAAGATAAACTGATATGACTATATAAAATGAATTACAGAATATATGATTGAGATAGATGGTACCTTGTTGCACGTTGCAATAGGGTATTTTTTATTTAGAGTAGTAAACACAGGGTAAAAATGTTAGTGTTTGAGTTCCTGTTAACATCTCGGTGGAGTGGTTGAGTTTCGAATATTCTGGAGATTGTTTGAGGTGGGAAATTGGTAGTGAGGGAGTTTGTCGTATCACTTCCCGCTCCCATTTTGTATGGTTTACTTTCGTGAATGTAGTATAGCCCATTTTGGATAGTATATGAATAATGACATGTAAAATGTTTACTAATGATTGATAAAATCGAAGAAGAAAATCATATTTGTGCGAAGTATATTTTATTGCTTGGGGAATGAAGATACTCGAATTTTATAAGATTATATCAAGATTCGTTTTGAAAGTATTTAAAATAAATGATAAAAATCGTTGACAAAACCGGTTTACTATATTACAATACAATTTGTAAACGCTTTACAAAATAAAATACAAGGGAGTTACGAATATGAATCAGCAATTTTCATTGGATCAATTTTCTCTGAGAGGAAAAATTGCATTGGTAACAGGAGCATCGTATGGGATTGGCTTTGCGATTGCATCGGCCTATGCAAAAGCAGGGGCGACAATTGTTTTTAATGATATTAATCAAGAGTTGGTTGATAGGGGAATGGCAGCCTATAGGGCAGCAGGTATTAATGCGCATGGCTATGTTTGCGATGTAACTGATGAGGATGGAATACAGGCTATGGTTGCTCAAATTGAATCAGAAGTTGGAGTTATTGATATTCTAGTGAATAATGCTGGTATTATTCGTAGGGTTCCAATGATTGAAATGACAGCAGCTCAATTTCGTCAAGTTATTGATATTGACCTAAATGCTCCGTTTATTGTTTCTAAAGCGGTTATTCCATCTATGATTAAAAAGGGGCATGGGAAAATTATCAATATTTGTTCCATGATGAGTGAGTTAGGACGAGAAACAGTGTCTGCTTATGCAGCGGCTAAAGGTGGGCTTAAGATGTTGACGAAGAATATTGCTTCGGAATACGGTGAAGCCAATATACAATGTAACGGCATTGGTCCTGGGTATATTGCAACTCCACAAACAGCTCCGTTACGTGAACTCCAGAAGGATGGTTCTCGTCATCCATTTGATCAATTTATTATCGCGAAGACCCCTGCAGCTCGTTGGGGTGAAGCTGAGGATTTGATGGGTCCAGCAGTCTTTTTAGCAAGTGATGCTAGTAATTTTGTGAATGGGCACATTCTTTATGTTGATGGAGGAATTCTAGCTTACATTGGTAAACAGCCGGAAGCGTAATAAACGAATTAACAAATTTTGATATAAGAAGGGAAAAAACGATGAAAATTGCACTTATTAATGAAAATAGTCAGGCGGCTAAAAATAGTCTTATTTTTGAAACATTGAAGTCAGTAACAGATGCTAAAGGGTATCATGTTTTTAACTATGGAATGTATGGTAAAGAGGGAGAAAGTCAGTTGACTTATGTACAAAATGGTCTGCTGGCTTCAATCCTTCTAGTTAGTAAGGCAGCGGATTTTGTTATTACAGGTTGTGGCACGGGGGTAGGTGCCATGTTGGCGGCTAATAGTTTTCCAGGGGTAGTTTGTGGCTTCGCGGTAGATCCGACGGATGCATACCTCTTTTCACAGATAAATGGAGGAAATGCTTTGTCTCTGCCATTTGCAAAGGGATTCGGTTGGGGAGCTGAATTAAATCTCAAATTACTTTTTGAGCGACTGTTTGCAGAGGAAATGGGGGGCGGTTATCCCCGTGAACGCGTTATTCCAGAACAACGAAATGCCCGTATTTTGAATGAAATGAAAGCAGTCACCTATAAAGACTTACTGACAGTACTTCAAGAAATTGATCAAGATTTTTTGAAAGAAACTATTTCAGGTGAACATTTCCAAGAATATTTCTTTGCCAACTGTCAGGACGAGTCAATTGCAGCATATTTAAAAACAGTATTAGAAAGTTAAAGAGTGAGGGGCGGGTATGAAGAAGGTATTACTGATTGGTGAACCTTTAATTCGCATTACACCAACAAACTATCAAGAATTGACAGATGGTGTAGAAAGTCGTGTGTTTTTTGGAGGTTCAGAAATCAATGTCGCTTGTAATCTTCAAGGATTTGGATGTGAAACCAAGCTTTTGACCGCACTACCACAAGGCTCTCTAGGTGATAGATTTTTAGATTTCTTAGATGGGAAAGGGATTGATACTTCCAGTGTTCAACGTAAGGGGGAACGTGTGGGAGTATACTACATGGAAGCAGGATTTGGTTGCCGTTCTAGTCAAGTCTACTATGATCGGGGTCAGTCTAGTTTGGAAGCTATTCAAGTCGATCATTTTGATATGGATCAATTGTTTTTAGAGGTTGGGTTGGTTCACTTTAGTGGTATCACCGTGGCCATTGGTTCAGCTGTTAGGGCATGGCTTGTTCAAGTATTAAAAGAAGCAAAGCGTCGTAAAATTCCGATTTCGATGGATCTTAATTGGCGTTCTAAGATGATTGGATTAAGAGATGCAAAAAAAGTGTTCTCGCAATTTGCGACCTATGCAGACTATTGTTTTGGTCTGGAACCTATTATGGCTAATGAAAAAGATTGGGAATTATTTGAAAGAGATACGGCTACTGTCCATACAATAAGAGAACGGATGCAAACTTTAAAGGAAGCCTATAAGTTTCAAGCAATCTTCCATACGATTAGGCAGACAGATGAACTAGGCAGAAATTTGTATAAGGCTTACGGATTGGCTGATGAATTTTGTTGCTCTCAAGAATTGAAAACTCAGGTGTTACAACGTGTTGGCAGTGGTGATGCGTTTGTTGCTGGGGCATTATATAAATTGTTAGAGGGGACGTCGTTAAAGGTTATTTTAGATTTTGCAGTTGCTAGCGGAACTTATAAATGCAGCATAGAAGGGGATCACATGCGGCAATCTCTTAGAAAAGTTGAGTCTTTATTAGAGGGGAAAAATGACATTATACGATAAAGGAGAAAAAATGAGTCCATCACAAATTATTTCAAAATTGAAGGAGCAAGGGCTTGTTGTAGTCGTTAGAGGAGATGACAAAGAAGTCGGATTTAAGACGGCACAGGCCTGTATTGCAGGAGGCATTACAGCTATAGAGGTTGCTTATACAAATCCTGACGCGAATATGATTATTACAGAACTTAGTCGATGCCATAAAGATGATGTTTCTGTTTTAATTGGGGCTGGAACGGTTCTAGATTCTGTAACGGCACGGCAAGCCATTATGGCAGGAGCAAGTTATATTGTTTCACCATCTTTTAATATAGAAGTTGCAAAAATCTGTCATCTTTATGCAGTGCCATATCTTCCGGGCTGTATGACTTTAACGGAGATTACAAATGCTTTGGAAGCAGGCTGTGAAATGGTTAAACTGTTTCCTGGTAGTGTTTTGGGGACAAACTATATTACTGCAATCAAAGGACCATTACCGCATGTTTCAATCATGGTAACCGGTGGAGTAAAGCTTAATAATGTTTCAGAATGGTTTAACGCTGGTGCAACTGTTCTTGGTATTGGTGGGGAATTTAATCAATTAGCTACTAAAGGAGAGTTCGGTACAATTCAAGAATTAGCGTCCTCTTATACAAGTGTTAGAGATAAGATGAAGTGGTTTATTTCAAAATAAGGACTGAATTTTAACGTTTTCACTTTCTCCTGCCTCCAACGGGGTTGAATGTGGGAGAAAGTGAGATGTTACAGGGGAAATTTTGAACGGAAACATGGAGAGATTTGGTGCTCCTGTTTATGAAAAGAGGGAGCTGGAGAATATTTTTTAAATAAAAGTCCAACAAATATAAAACGCTTACATTTTTTTATCAAATCTATTGACAAGTGGTTGTCAATAGTCTACAATACAAAGTGTAGGTAAACCGGTAAAGTTAAAAGGAGAGAATTATGATTAAAGTGATTGTCGTTGCTCATGGACAGTTTGCTAGTGGGATTCTTACTTCATTAAAGTTAATTGCAGGAGAGGTGGAGAATATTGAGGCAATTGATTTTAGTGAAGGAATGTCGGCGCAAGAACTAAAAGCACGCATCAAAGCAGCTATATTAGACGAAAGAGAAGTTTTGATTTTAACTGATTTACTAGGAGGTACGCCTTTTAAAGTTAGTGTAGAATTAGCAGCAGAACAGAAAGAGCAGAATGTTATCGTTCTTTCAGGTTTAAATCTTGCGATGATTTTGGAAGCGAATTTTTCACGGTTAACAGATGATTTAGAACAATTGGTTGGTAAATTGATTACCACTTCTAAAGATGGAATCGTTGATTCTGTCAGTCTGTTAGCAGAGGATAACCATGATGAAGAGTTATTTGAAGATGGTATATGAGGGAGAGATGTATGATTAAGGACGTTTTGATTGAGTCGATTGCTAAAAAAAGAGAGTTTGAAAATTCCACTCTATTGAGTAAGAAAGAAGTTGAGGCTGCAATAGAATTGGCGATTCAACAACTTGTTATCAATTGTGAATATTTTGGTGAGTCGTTCCCAACTCCGGCCACATTTGATAACCATTATCCAAAGATGGATAATACAGAGTGGACAAATGGTTTTTGGACGGGTGCGCTTTGGTTAGGACATGAGTATTCTTTGAACAACAAAATGAAAGCGCTAGCAAAAAAGAATACGACATCTTTCTTGGAACGTGTCAAACAAAGAATTGAATTGGATCATCATGATTTGGGATTCCTGTATTCACCATCAACGGTAGCTGATTATAAATTGACAGGTAGTAAAGAGGCTTTAGAAGCTTCGCTCTTGGCTGCTGATAAATTAATGGAGCGCTATCAAGAAAAGGGAGGTTTTATTCAGGCCTGGGGGCAACTTGGTAAAGCAGAAGATTATCGACTGATTATTGATTGTTTGCTGAATTTACAATTACTTTTCTTTGCTTATGAGGAGACAGGTGAGCAGAAATATTATGATGTAGCTCTTAGTCATTTCTACGCTTCTGTTAATACAGTTATTCGAGATGATGCTTCAACATTCCATACCTATTACTTTGACCCTGAAACAGGAAAACCGCTCAAAGGGGTTACTCGACAAGGATTTAGTGACGACTCTTCCTGGGCGCGTGGTCAATCTTGGGGTATTTACGGTATTCCGTTAGCTTACCGTAAAATTAAAGATCCCGCATGTTTAAATTTGTTTAAAGGAGTAACCAACTACTTTCTTAATCGTTTGCCAGAGGATAACGTTTCCTATTGGGACTTAATTTTTAATGATGGTAGTGGGCACGCTCGTGATTCTTCTGCGACAGCAATAGCGGTTTGTGGTATTCACGAGATGCTTAAATATTTGCCAGAAGTTGATGAGGACAAGGAAACTTATAAATACGCTATGCACACGATGCTACGGTCCTTGATTGATAACTATGCTAACCGTGAGTTAGCTCCAGGTCGCCCATTGCTTCTACATGGGGTCTACTCTTGGCATTCAGGAAAAGGTGTCAATGAAGGAAATACTTGGGGCGATTATTATTACTTAGAAGCTTTGCTTCGTTTTTATAAAGATTGGGAATTATATTGGTAGGAGGTTAAAATGGCAACACCAAATATTGTAATGGCTCGTATTGATGAGCGACTAATTCATGGACAGGGACAACTATGGGTTAAATCCTTAGGTTGTAATACTGTCATCGTGGCAAATGATAAGGTTAGTGAGGATAAGATTCAGCAGACATTAATGAAAACGGTTATTCCAGATTCAGTAGCTATGCGTTTCTTCCCTTTGCAGAAAGTGATTGATGTGATTCATAAGGCTAATCCTGCTCAAACTATTTTCTTAGTTATTAAAGATTTGCAAGATGCACTAACTTTGGTTAAAGGTGGAGTGCCAATCACAGAATTAAATATTGGAAATATTCATAATGCGCCTGGAAAAACGCAAGTAACACGGTCTATCTTTTTTGGTTCAGAAGATAAGGCTATAGTGAGAGAGTTGAACGATGTTTATAAGATTCGCTTCAACACAAAGACAACGCCTTCTGGTAATGATGGGGCAGTTGAAGTTAATATATTGGATTATATTTAAAAAATAAGGAGAATTATCATGACGATCAGTCTAATTCAAGCAGCTCTTATTGGTCTGTGGACAGCTTTCTGTTTTAGCGGTCTATTATTGGGGCTTTACACAAACCGATGTATCGTGCTTTCTTTTGGGGTCGGAATCATTTTAGGAGATCTACCAACGGCTTTAGCTATGGGTGCTATCAGTGAGCTGGCATACATGGGATTTGGTGTTGGTGCTGGGGGGACCGTTCCTCCAAATCCAATCGGACCTGGTATTTTTGGTACTTTGATGGCTATTACAAGTGCTGGAAAAGTAACACCAGAAGCAGCTTTAGCACTTTCAACACCTATTGCGGTAGGTATTCAATTCTTACAAACTTCAGCATATACTCTACATGCGGGTGCTCCAGAATCAGCTATCAAACATCTTCGTGCAGGAAACCTTTCTAAATTTAAACGTGTTGCAAATGGTACAGTGATTACTTTCGCCTTTTTAGGATTTGCTCTCGGTTTCTTGGGTGCCTATTCAATGGATACTCTTTTGAAATTGGTTGAAATGATTCCACCAGTATTATTAACTGGATTGAGTGTGGCAGGTAAGATGCTTCCAGCTATCGGTTTTGCAATGATTTTGTCTGTAATGGCTAAGAAAGAATTGATCCCATTTGTGTTGCTTGGCTATGTTTGTGCAGCCTATCTACAACTGCCTGTAATTGGTATCGCAATTGTCGGTAGTATCTTTGCACTTAAGGAATTCTTTAATAAACCAGAACAAGTGGCAGTGAAACAGGAGGAAGCACACGATGACTGGATCTAAACTAACTAAAAAAGATTATCTCAACACATCTCTACGGGCCTTCTTCTTGCAGAATGGTTTCAATTACAGTAATTATCAAGGGATTGGCTATGCAAATGTCATGTATCCAGCTTTTAAGAAGCATTTTGGTGACGACAAAGAAGGATTAACTAAAGCTTTAGAAGAAAACTGTGAGTTTTACAATACTAATCCACATTTTCTTCCATTCATTACTAGTCTTCATTTGGTCATGTTAGAAAATGATCTCCCCGAAGAAGAGACTCGTGGGATTAAGATGGCTCTGATGGGGCCGTTGGCAGGAATTGGTGACTCACTTTCACAATTTGTATTAGCTCCCCTTTTGTCTACGATTGCTGCCTCTCTAGCAGGTCAAGGACTGGTTATGGGACCGATTCTTTTTTTCCTTGGAATGAACATTATCTTGACCTCTATCAAGTTGTTGACTGGTTTGTATGGCTATAAATTTGGTACCAGCGTGATTGATAAGTTGAGTGACCAAATGGCAACAATTTCTAAGGTAGCCAATATCATCGGTGTGACAGTTATCTCTGGTTTAGCAGTAACCTTTGTAAAAATTTCGGTGCCAATTACCTTTGCGGCGGGTGAATTAACAGAAGGAGCAGATCAGAAAATTGTAACCATCCAGGGAATGTTAGACAAGATTGCCCCTGCGTTGCTTCCAGCCTTGTTTACGATTTTGGTTTATTATCTCATCAAGAACAAGAAATGGACTACCTATAAATTGGTTATCTTGACAGTTATCATCGGTATTTTGGGTAGCTGGTTGGGCATCCTTGCATAAGCAATTATGGATCAACAAACACTCTACTATGCACTAATTATTTTAGTAGCTCTATCGACCATACTTCCTGTACTTACGTCTTATGTCAATCGTAAGCGACAACAAAAAGCACTTGAGGAGCAACTGGAAAAACGCCAACGCTACTTATCAACCTTACAGGCTGGAGATGAGGTTATCCTCTTCTCTGGACTGCATGGTAAAATTATCAAACTAACAGATAGCTTGGTAGAACTACAGATTGCAAAAGGCATTATTGTTTACGTTGAAAAAGAGTCGATTATGGGAAAAGCCAAAGAACTACTTTTTACGAAGTAGTTCTTCTTTCTTTAAGAGAGAAAAGCGATTGCGAAATAAAAAATGTTGTAGTAACATTGTTTTACACTATATAAAAAGGAAAGGAAATACCAATGGGGATTTTTACCAGTCAAACGAAGCGATATTATAGCATTCGTAAATATAAAATTGGAGTTTGTTCAGCTCTTATTGCGCTGTCTATATTGGGAACAAGGGTTGCAGCCAATCAGTTGCCAAGTACAGAAACAGCTAGTCCACAAACTAGTCAGTTAGTGGAAACAACTTCAGAAGCGACAGAAGTAGCTAATCATACGACAGAACCAGTAACGACAAGTGAGGTCAGCTCTGAAGCTAGTCCTGTTACGTCAACAGAAAGCCAGCCTTCAAGCACCGCTGCAGAAACTGTTGCCAGTCCGCAAGCTGTTCAGGCGACAAAAGAAGAGAAGAACCTAGTAGCCAATGGGGAGTTCATCAGTACAACGGCACCATCAGGAAACTGGAAAAAATCGGCTGCCACAGACTGGGAAACGTGGATTCCGAATGATATTAAAAAAGAAAATGGAGCTGTTTCTATTGATGATGGGAAACTTCATATTTCTTCAACAAATACTTACCGAGTGGCAGTGCACCAAACAGTGGATGTAGATCCTAGCAAGCGCTACCTCTTTAGCTATGATGTCGAAACCAAGGATCTGAAGGGAAGCGGTGTTCGTGTTCGCTTGCGCAGTTTGACTGCAGAAGGCAAGGATTTGAGCCCGCAAGAATTTACTTTCACAAATTTTGTGGCTGGTACACAACAAAGAAAGGTGGAGAAGGAGTTAACAGTTTCTCCCGAAACTCGTAAATTGAAGGTAGAGCTGTTTTTTGAGAATGGTATAGGTCAAGCCTGGCTGGATAACATCTCGCTGGTAGAATATGCTGAAAAAACACCAGAAACACCAGAGTCAAGCCCAGAACTTGTCCAACCTGAAACAGGGGAAATTACCCTTGCCAGCAATAAGGTTTACCTGCCTGTTCGCCCAGACCTGACCTATCGTATTGCAGATGCGACTGTGGCCACTGTGGAGAAAAATATGATTCGTCCGCTTGTGGCTGGAAAAACTCAGGTAGATATTTATGATAAAGACACTAAACTATCTAGTTTCGAGCTGACAGTTACGAAGCATCAAGCAACAGTCTTTGATACCTTAAGGAACAACTGGGAAGATATTTCTTTAGCCAATAAACGCTACCAATCTAATGATACTCAGATGAAAGCCTTTCTAGGGCGTTTAGATGCCGGCGTAGCTTCTTCTCTTAAAAAATGGGTTGAACCAACAGAGCAGGGCAAAACGATTTTCAACGATATTGACTTTAGTAAATCCAGCCACCTGACAACGGTCTATCGCCGCTTGGAGCAGATGGCTCAAGTAGTTGAGAATCCAGACTCAACCTATTACCGCGACCGATCACTTATCGATTTGGTCAGAAAAGGAATGAACTGGCTTTACACCAATGTTTATAATGAAAATAAGTCAATTGATGGGAATTGGTGGGATTATGAAATTGGGACTCCGCGTGCAGTTGTCAATACATTAATCTACATGTATCCCTACTTTAGTCAGGAGGAGATTCTAACCTATACCAAACCGATTTCAAAATTTGTGCCAGATCCAACCACTATTCGTAAAACCTTGTCCAATCCTGTTCCAGCAGTGGGTGGTAATCAGACGGATTTGAGCAAGGTGGCCATCTTGGAAGGAGCTCTTCGTGAAGATGCTGACCGTGTGAGGGCTGGTGCGCAAGGTTTGACAACGATTATGAAATTTGTAGATAAGGGAGAGGGCTTCTACAAGGACGGCTCCTTTATCGACCACACCAATGTTGCCTACACAGGAGCGTACGGAAATGTCCTCATTGAAGGTTTTTCACAGTTACTACCAGTTATTCAGCCAACGGAGTTTGCCCTCAAGGAAGAACAGACCAACATTCTTTATGAATGGATTGAAAAAGCCTTTATGCCAATATTGGTTCGCGGTGAATTGATGGATATGACCCGCGGTCGTTCCATCAGTCGGGCAACTGGTGAATCACATGTTCAGGCCATGGAGATTTTAAGGTCTTTGGTCCGTATTGCAGAATCGGCTCAGCCTGAGCAAAAAACCAAACTTCTCTCCTTTGTTAAGGCGCAGCTGACCTCTGATACCTTCTATGACAGCTACCGCAGCCTCAAATCCTATAAGGATATTGATTTGGTCAACAAGCTTTTAACTGATAATCAAATCCCTGCTGAAGTGGATAAAGATTATATTGCAGCCTTCAACAATATGGATAAGTTTGTTTATCGAAGTGCTCAAGAAGGCTTTACCTTTGCTTTGTCCATGTACTCTTCTAGAACTCAAAACTATGAAGATATGAACAATGAAAACCGCAAGGGTTGGTATACAGCAGATGGTATGTTTTACCTCTACAATGATGATTTGAGTCATTACAGTAACCACTACTGGGCAACAGTTGACCCGTATCGCTTACCGGGAACGACAATGACCAAGGACAAACGAGAAGACGGCAGTGGCGAGGTAACTCTTGCAAGTGACTTTGTTGGAGCAAGCCAGTTAGGCAACCGCTTGGCGACGATTGCAATGGATTTCAATAACTGGAACAATAGTCTGACTGCTCGTAAGGCTTGGATTGTTCTGGGAAATAAGATTGTTTTCCTAGGTACTGATATACAGCATCAATCTGCTCAAGGCGCCGTGACAACGATTGAAAATCGTAAACTCTTGACCGGAGAAAAATATAGCTATTACATAAATGGCCAGCCAGTTGATTTGTCCAAAGAAGTAGTGACAGATAAGACTCAATCCTTTTACATGACCAATGGCAAGGACAATCAGTCCATCGGCTATGTCTTCTTGAACCAATTGCCGACTCATGCCAAGTTAGATCAGCGAACCGGCAAATGGAGCGACATCAACCACAATCAGTCCAAAGAAGAAGTGAGCAATTCCTTTGTTAGCCTATGGCATGAACATGCACAGACTTCAAGTAACTATGCTTACGTCCTTGTTCCAAACCAATCTATGGAAAAAGTGAATCAGGCAGCTGCTAGTGTGAAATTGCTTCATCAAGACAGGGATTTGCAAGTGGTATACGACCAAGAACAGAATGTCTGGGGCGTTGTGAAATACACGGATACAGCCTACAAGCTGACAGATGATATTACCTTAACAGATTCCGGTTTGTATACCATTCAGAAAGTCGAAGGTGGCTATCGCATAGCCTTTTACAATCCGTCTACCCGAACTGTAAAGAATGGCATTGAGTTGACAAAGGCAGGTTCCAGTCTGACTGTTGAGATGGAGCCAACCGCGGCTTGTCCATCCACTGTCTGGAAGGTTACTATGCCAGAAGGTTCTGATAAACAAACTGGAAGTATCGAAAAAACAGAAAAAGAAGAAAAACAACTCAAGGAAAACCAACCAAGTCCAGAGGTGAAACAAGTGGTTCATCATGCTGCCGAAAAAACAAAGCCGAGTAAACCCCGTCTGCCCCAGACAGGAGAAGAAGCAAGTTTAGGTCTTGGTTTCTTAGGTTTGCTAACCTTGGGGGCAGTGGTGGATTTCAAGTGTCGCAGATCGCACTCCTAAATGAAATTCGTGGGTGAAGGGTGAGCGTGAAAGAACTCGACTAGTCAAAAAAGAGTTCGTCAACAAGTCTTTATTTCTAGTTGTTGAGCTGAAACAGTCTATCCCCAGACTGTTTCACTCCCACCCCCGCATAGTTGATTAGATCAGATTCGGAGTATGAAATACGAATTGCTGAAATTTGTTTTGGAACTCCTATCTCCAATCTTTCACAGTCCACTGAACTGTTAAAGCCGATCAATCACTACGCTGAGATGTTGATATGAACTTTGAGGAGTGGATCTGGGCTTTGCCCAGCCTCTCTTCTTTTGGAGAAGCGATAGAGAAAGGACTTGTTATGCAAACAATATTCGGAAAAATAGTAGCCAATCAGTCAGCAGAGTCGGTCAAAACCTATATTCTCAATCAACAAGATGCAGCTTATAAACAGCTTCTCCTTTCCTGTCAAAATTTATTAAATGATATTTTTATCTTTGAAGACAATTGGGATATGGAACCTTGTTCAGTCGGGTATCATCTTGCTCCTCTTGACTGGACAGCCGACTGCCATGGGGATGAGGAATGGACCTTTATGCTCAATCGGCAGGAATACTTGTGGAAATTAGTTTTGGCCTATCTGGTTGAAAAAGATTCGCGCTACATGGAGCAGGTTAAACGGTTTATCTTTAGTTGGATAGAACAAGTGACAGATTGGCATCCTAAAAGAACGAGCAGTCGCACCTTAGATACGGCTATCCGCTGTCTAAGCTGGCTCAATATTCTCCCATTTTTAATTGATTGGGGCGGACTAAGTGAAGCTGAGCGTAGCCAACTGTTAGTATCCATTCAAAAACAATTATCTTATCTTCACAGTCATTACCGTGCCAAAGATACGTTGAGCAATTGGGGAATTTTCCAGACTGGCGCAATGCTCTTGGCCCATGCTTATATCGGTGATCAGGTGGATTTAGTAGAGCTTCACCATTTTGCTCGTCAGGAAATCCAAGAGCAAATTCAAACTCAGATATTGGAAGATGGAACTCAGTTTGAGCAGTCTTTTCTCTACCATGTGGAAGTTTATAAACTCTTGCTAGGACTAGCTTTCAGCTTGCCAGATTATCGAAAACAGTGGACACCTATTTTGAAAAAAATGGCAGACTATGTCTTACAGATGACGGGGCCAGATGGCAAAAGTGTGGCTCTTGGCGATAGCGATGTTCATTGTACTTCTGACATCTTACAGATGACTGCGATTTTCTTTGAAGATGGCACCTACCTAGTAGATAATTCCAAGCTAGATTTAGGCGTTCTCTTCTTGGTCGGAGAAAATGGCTTGCGCATATTTGAACACTTGACCGCTCAACCCAGCTCGTCAGGGGGACAGCATTTTTCTGAATCAGGTCACAGTATTGTCAAAGAAGTGGACAGCTATTTATGTTTCAAGGCCGGTCCCGTGGGAAGTGCCCACAGCCACTCTGACCAAAATAGCTTGTGCTTTTACCATAAAGGACAACCAATCGTAATTGACAGCGGTCGTTTCAGCTACCGTGAATGCGAGGAGCGCTACTTGCTTAAAAGTGCTTGGGCTCACAGCACTTGTATCCTTGATGACAATGCTCCAGAGCAGATAAAAGGTTCATGGGAATATGACACGTATCCTCAGTTTATTAGTCACAGTTATAAGGGTTTTGGACGCTGTCACTGGATGCAGGGCATTTATCAGGCTCAGACCAGCCAAGGCTTGCCTTACTGGCATAAACGACAGCTCCTTATGGTTGGAGGCGATTTATTGCTGATAGTGGATAGCGTTGATTGCTCAGGCCAGCATGAGTTGACCAGTCAATTGATTTTAGATGAAAGGGTCAAGATTGGAGAAGAGCAGTTAAATGATCTTCGGCTATATAGTCAAAAGGATTTTGAAATCCAGAAAACCGTGCGTTCTCCCCGATACAACCAACTAGTAGAGACCAATAAACTGGTCAAAAAAGAGAGTTTTCGAGATCGATTAGTTACATTTACTTTGTTAGCAGATGAAGCGATTCGTGTCAAGCAATTGCCAGTTTACCAAACAGACTATCATTTGATAGAAAGTGGTTTGGCTTTTAGCTGTCAAGGAAAGGGAATGAATATTCTGTTAGTGGTTTCTGATAATGATATATATAAGGGAGAGAAATTACTTCAAGTGGCTGGTTATAAGTTGAGAGGTAAGTGCTTAGTAGTGGATAGGGATAAGAGACAAGTTGTCCGACTCAAAAATTAGAAGGGACAGAAAAACACAGTCATTTCTGTGCAAAATAACTGATAAAGTACGGATAGTATGATAGAATAAAGTAATAAAAGGAGGTATCGGTAAGGTGTCAGAGAAGTTTACCATCAAAGATATTGCAGAACTGGCTCAGACTTCAAAAACAACAGTTTCCTTTTACTTAAATGGTAAATATGAAAAGATGTCCAAAGAGACACGCGAAAGAATTGAGAGAGTCATTCGCGAAACAGACTATAAACCCAGCGTTGTTGCGCGGAGCCTAAATTCAAAAAATACTAAGTTGATTGGAGTATTGATTGGAGATATTACAAATACATTTTCCAATCAAATTGTCAAAGGTATAGAAGAAGAAGCGCATAAGAGTGGCTATCAAGTTATCATCGGAAACAGCAATTACAATCAAGAAAGCGAAGATAAGTATATTGAGAGCATGCTGATGTTGGGTGTAGATGGTTTTATTATTCAGCCGACATCGCATTTTAGAAAATATTCGCGCATTATTGAGGATAAGAAAAAGCATATGGTTTTCTTTGACAGTCAACTTTACGAACATCGTACCAGTTGGATTAAGACAAATAATTACGATGCTGTCTATGATGCAACTCAACTATGTGTAGAAAATGGCTATCAAAAATTTATTCTTATTACAGCTGACATTAGTCGCTTAAGTACACGGATTGAACGAGCTACAGGGTTTATGGATGCTTTGTTAGATTGTAAACAAAGTTATCAAGATTTAACAATTGCAGATGAAAATACGGACATAGAGGAAATTAAACGTTTTCTTCAAGGGGTGGTAAATCCTCAGGAAAAGACCCTAGTGTTCGTTCCGAATTGCTGGGCGTTACCTTTAGTTTTTAATGCTATGAAAGAACTTAAATATGACTTTCCTCAGGTTGGTCTTTTGGGGTTTGACAATACTGAATGGACAAATTTTTCATCCCCTACTATCTCTACCATTGTTCAACCCGCTTTTGAAGAAGGGTGTCAAGCAACAAGGATGCTGATCAATCAGATTGAGGGTGGAAACCAAGTGGAACGACAGCAGGTTTTAGATTGTACAGTTCATTGGAAAGAATCTACATTCTAAGTTAAGTCAAATTTTACTTCTTAGGAAGTGAGTCAGAACGAAGTAGAATATTCTGATTGAGAGCTCACTGAAATCCTCCTTGACTCGCCTAATATATACAAAAAAATAGGAATTTTCCCTTAACTGGTGGGAGAATTCCTATTTTTATGCCAATCTTATCAAGATTGCATATTAATATTATATATATGATTTTAAACTCAACAGATTTCTATAGTCTTTTAGTACTAGGCAACGAGCTGCAGACAGCTTGTACAGTCGAGTGACTGTGCAAGGTTGGAGATAGCACTTGCGGAGCAAGTCACCCCTGCAGAGTACGGCAAAGCGAGTTCAAACCCTCCGGTGGAGTGTTTGAAGTTGGAAATCCACGCTCGTCGAAGTAATTAAAGAGAAACAAAATGACTATAAAACGGAAAAATAGAAATGATATTTTTCCAGATCTACAAACCATATAAATAATCATCATCTGTCATAGCTTCCACTTCACCAAGAAGATAGCCGTTACCAACTTGGGAGAAGAAGTCGTGGTTAGATGTACCGGTTGAGATACCGTTCATGATGATTGGGTTGACATCATCTGCTGAATCTGGGAAGAGTGGATCCTGACCCAAGTTCATGAGGGCCTTGTTGGCATTGTAACGAAGGAAGGTCAAGACTTCCTCAGTCCATCCAACTGCATCATAGAGGGAGCGTGTGTAGCCTTCTTCATTTTCATAAAGTTGGTAGAGCAGGTCGTACATCCAGTCACGGAGTTTGTCCTGTTCTTCCTCGGACAATTCATTGAAACCAAGTTGGAACTTGTAGCCGATGTAGGTACCGTGCACAGACTCGTCACGGATGATTAGCTTGATGATTTCCGCAACGTTGGCCAGCTTGTTGTTACCAAGGTAGTAGAGTGGCGTGAAGAAACCAGAGTAGAAGAGGAAGGTTTCTAGGAAAACGCTGGCTACTTTCTTTTCAAGCGGTGTACCTGTTTCGTAGATTTCGTTGATAATCTTTGCCTTGCGTTGCAAGTATTCGTTGCTGTTGGTCCATTCAAAGATGTCTTCAATCTCAGACTTGGTGTTCAAGGTTGAGAAGATAGAAGAGTAAGACTTGGCATGGACTGACTCCATGAATTGGATGTTGTTGTAAACAGCTTCTTCATGAGGAGTACGAATGTCATTGCGGAGTGCTTGGACCCCTGTTTCAGATTGAAGGGTATCCAAGAGGGTCAATCCACCGAAGACCTTACCAACCAAGTCTTTTTCTTGGGCAGTCAGTTTACGCCAGTCATCCAAGTCGTTTGACAAGGGAATCCGCGTATCGAGCCAGAATTGCTCGGTCAACTTTTCCCAAGTTGACTTGTCAATAACATCCTCAATGGCGTTCCAGTTTATGGCTTTGTAGTAGGTTTCCATCATATTCTCTTTCTTTTTCTTATACTTCAAATATTATATCACAAATAGATAGTAGCCTGTAAAAAAATCCCCTAAAAGGGATTTTTAATCGAGCGCTCATTAGTTGCTTCACATCATGAACGACAGTGTCGTAAGGTAGTCAGTACCGTTCATTCATTAGATGCTTTGGTATTAGTGTATTGCGACACGTAGAAACTGAAGACGATATTTCTTCAGTTTCGGAGTTATACTCAATAAAAATCAAAAATAGCAAGTCTAAGCTACTTATAACATGTGAAATTTTAATTTATAAGTTTGAGTTGAGGATTGTGGATTTCAAGTAGCTGTTTTCTTCTAAAAAAATAACAAAATCGAAACGCTCCATATCCACTTTGAGTGGTAGGTGGCTATTTTTGATTTTAAATGAGTATTAGTAAGGTAGCTAGCTAATCCGCCGATAGCGGTTAGCGTAGATTAGGTAGTTGGCTTGCCAACAGCTAATCCCTTGCAAGTTACGACCTGAGAAAAGTCGTTCGAACTTAACGACTTTTCGAGGTAGTAAGCCACTTAGGTACTGACCAAATAGTCAGTACCGTTCATTCATTAGATGCTTTAGCATCAATGAATGTTAGTGTCTTGAAATCGAGTTCGGGCTCAGGACTTGGCAAAAAAGATAAATCCCTACGAGATGTAAGACATCTCTGTGGAATTTCCTATTTTTGCTGTGTCCTTTTGATGCCCTCACATCTTAGATCACACAACTTTCACATTGGTTTGCGCCGACTTCTTCTCCGTCATCGGTAAAGGTACGGATGTAGTAGATAGACTTGATACCTTTGTTGAAGGCGTAGTTACGAAGGATAGAGAGGTCACGTGTAGTTTGTTTGTTCTCTTTTTTCCATTCATAGAGTTCTTTTGGAAGCTCGCTGCGAAGGAAAAGAGTGAGTGACAAACCTTGGTCGACGTGTTCTGTTGCAGCAGCGTAGACATCAATGACCTTACGCATATCCATATCGTAGGCAGACTTGTAGAATGGAATAGTTTCTGTTGCCAAGCCAGCTGCTGGATAGTAGATTTTACCGATTTTCTTCTCTTGGCGTTCTTCAATCCGTTGTGTGATTGGGTGAATAGAAGCAGAGACATCATTGATATAGGAAATAGATCCATTTGGTGCAACAGCTAGTCGGTTTTGGTGGTAAAGACCATCTGCCATGACTTTCTCACGTAGGTCAGCCCAATCTTGTCCGCTTGGAATGAAAATCCCTTCAAAGAGTTCTTTGACACGGTCAGATTGTGGTTGGTAGTCACCAGTCACGTATTTATCGAAATAAGTGCCGTCTGCGTATTTTGATTTGTCAAAATTATGGAAGGTTGCCTTGCGTTCGCGGGCAATGTTATTTGATTCTACCAAAGTCCAGTAGTTGAGGAGCATGAAGTAGATGTTGGTAAATTCTACGGCAGTTTTTGAACCGTAATCAATCAAGTTCTGAGCCAAGTAAGAATGAAGTCCCATGGCACCAAGACCGATAGAATGCGCCTGACTGTTTCCTGCTTCAATAGATGGTACAGCTGAAATGTGTGAATGATCTGTGACATAGGTCAAAGCGCGTGTCATTGTACGAACAGAGCGACCAAAATCAGGTGACTTCATTAGGTTGACGATATTGGTTGAACCGAGGTTACATGAAACGTCAGTACCCATGGTCAAGTATTCTTGAGAATCGTTTAGAATGCTTGGTGTTTGAACTTGAAGGATTTCTGAACAGAGGTTTGACATGATAATCTTGCCGTCAACAGGGTTGCTACGGTTAGCTGTATCGATGTTGATAACGTATGGATAGCCAGACTCTTGTTGGAGTTTGGAAATTTCTGTTTCCAAGTCACGTGCCTTGATTTTTGTCTTACGAATGCGAGGGTTTGCCACCAATTCATCGTATTTTTCTGTGATGTCAAGGTAGCTATAAGGGACACCGTATTCCAATTCAACTGAGTATGGGCTGAAGAGGTACATATCTTCGTTTTTACGTGCCAATTCGTAGAATTTATCAGGAACGGTGATACCGAGTGATAAGGTCTTCACACGAACTTTCTCATCGGCATTTTCTTTCTTAGTCGAAAGGAAGGAAATAATATCTGGGTGGAAAACATCCAGATACACTACCCCAGCCCCTTGGCGTTGCCCAAGCTGGTTAGAATAGGAGAAGCTGTCTTCGAAGAGTTTCATAACAGGAACAACCCCAGAAGCCGCCCCCTCATAGCCCTTGATTGGAGCACCTGCCTCACGCAAGTTGCTGAGGGAAATACCAACACCACCACCGATACGGGACAATTGCAGAGCAGAGTTGATAGAACGTCCAATCGAGTTCATATCGTCAGTGACTTGAATCAAGAAACAAGATACTAACTCACCACGGCGGGCACGACCTGCATTGAGGAAAGAAGGTGTTGCTGGCTGGTAACGAAGATGAATCATTTCATTGGCAAGGTTTAATGCCAATTCTTCGTTGCCCTCAGCAAAATACAAGGCGTTGAAGAGAACGCGATCTTCCATGCTTTCCAAGTAATAAGCACCATCGTTTGTTTTGAGGGCATACTGGTTGTAGAACTTGTAGGCAGCCATGAAAGACTTGAAGCGGAAATTTTGGTCTTTCAAGAATTGATCAATTTTGATGATAAATTCTGGACTGTATTGGTCCAAAAACTCTTTTTCAAGGTAATTTTCTTCTAATAGATAAGCAATCTTGTCTAAAATACTATCAAATTGCTTGGTATTTGGGAGGACGTTTTCTTTAAAGAAGGCCTTAACCGCTTCTTGGTCCTTGTGGAGTGGGATTTGCCCATTAACAGGACGGTTGATTTCGTTATTTAAACGGAAGTAGGACACATCGCCTAGCTCTTTTAAACTCATAGTCGCAATCTCTTTCTATAAACAGTAGGGAATTAAACCAAGGCTTTTAGTTTTCCTGGTTGAAAACCTGAGAAAACATCATTTTCAGTTTCGATAACAGGTGCAGCTGAGAAACCGAGACCTTTTACGTGATCGATAAATTCAGGCTGTTCATCTAGATTGATTTCTTTATAATCTACACTATGTTGGTCCAAGAATTTCTTGGTCATTTTACACTGTACACAATCATTTTTTGAATAGATCGTTACCATTCAATTTCTCCTTTGTCCATGAGGGATTAATAAAAAATCCCAATTTTGTTACCAATCTAGGATACAAGATTTTAAGGTTAAAGTCAAGAAGGAAGTTTATTTAAAATCACAAAATATAGTGCATAATATTTTTATAAAACACCATATATTGTACCTCTGCTCATTGCCGCTAAGTCGAAAAATAGCGTTTACATAGCTGTTTCTATTTAGTTTGATAACCCTAACAATCTCTCGGTAAAATATAGATTAGCTTTTCTGCAAATGTCATAATATTTTGAGGGAAACACACGATGTCACAAAATATAACATTTATGGTTATACATATATTGAATATATATTACCTTTTGTACTATACTATTCAATAATGCCGAAAGAGGTTATAAAATATGGAAAAATCACATAGAAAAAGCTTGTTTCATAAAGGGAAAGAATATTCATATTATGCATTGGATTCGATTTTAACGGAAGAAAAAGTGGATATTCATTCACTTCCCTATACTATTCGTATTTTATTAGAAAGTCTTTTAAGAAAAGAAGATGGCGTAGACGTTACAAAAAATCACATAATGGAGTTGCTTCATTATCAGGCGGCATCTCCTAAAGGAGAAATCCCCTTTAAACCTAGTCGTGTTATTTTGCAAGATTTTACAGGTGTTCCTGTTGTGGTAGATTTAGCCTCCATGCGTGATGCGGTGGTGAAAGCAGGTGGAAACCCTGAATTGATTAACCCAGAAATTCCAGTGGATTTAGTCATCGACCACTCTGTTCAAGTTGATTTTTTTGGGACTGAAGATGCTCTGGAGAAAAATATTGACTTAGAGTTCGAAAGAAATAATGAACGCTATGAATTTCTGAAATGGGCAGAGAATTCCTTTGAAAATTATCGTGCAGTGCCTCCAGCGACAGGGATTATCCATCAGGTAAACATTGAATTTCTAAGCGATGTTATTATCAACAAGGATGGCTTGCTTTATCCAGATTCTATGTTTGGTACAGACAGTCATACGACCATGATTAATGGTATTGGTGTACTTGGTTGGGGTGTGGGTGGTATTGAGGCGGAAGCTGCAATGTTGGGTGAAGCATCTTATTTTCCTATCCCTGAGGTGATTGGTGTTCGCCTAGCAGGGCAATTGCCTAAGGTTGCTACTGCAACGGATTTGGCTCTTAAGGTCACTCAACTTCTACGTCAGGAAAATGTAGTTGGGAAGTTTGTCGAATTCTTTGGACCAGGTTTATCTTCTCTCACATTAGCGGATCGAGCAACTGTTTCCAATATGGCTCCAGAATACGGTGCGACTTGTGGCTATTTCCCGATTGATGGAGAAACTTTACATTATATGAGATTGACCAACCGTTCGGAGGAGCACGTGGAGTTGACAGAAGCCTATGCTAAGGCTAATTATTTATTCTATGATGCTGAACGTTTTCCGTCTTATAGCAAGGTTTTAGAATTGGATTTATCGACAGTAGTTCCATCTATTTCTGGTCCTAAAAGACCACAAGATTTGATAGAACTAACAGATGCAAAAGCAGAGTTTCAGGCTAGTTTAATACGTGAAGTAGGTGTGCGTGGATTTGGTTTGGAGGAAGCAGAGTTAGATAAAACAGCCATAGTTAAGTATGTCGAAGGAGAGGAGCAAATTCAAACAGGTCATGTTGCTATTGCGGCGATTACCTCATGTACAAATACATCCAATCCGTATGTCCTTTTGGCGGCAGGATTACTGGCAAAAAACGCGGTAGAAAAAGGTTTGGCAGTTTCTAAGACGGTCAAGACGTCATTGGCACCAGGCTCAAAAGTAGTGACTGGCTATTTGAAAAAATCAGGTTTGCAGACCTACCTAGATGCCTTAGGTTTCAATTTGGTTGGTTATGGTTGTACAACTTGTATCGGTAACTCAGGTGATCTGCGTCCTGAAGTAGCGGAGGCGATTAAGGAAGAAGATTTATTGGTCTCTGCGGTATTATCTGGAAATCGTAACTTTGAAGGACGGATTAATCCATTGGTAAAAGCTAATTTCTTAGCGAGCCCACCGCTTGTTGTTGCCTATGCTATTGCGGGAAATATGAATGTAGATTTAACAAGGGAACCGCTGGGGTATGATGAGAAGCAACAAGCTGTCTACCTTGCGGACATTATGCCAAGTCGTGAGGAGGTAGATGACTACATTGAGCGTTATGTGACTCGTGACCTTTATAAGGAAGAATACCAACAGGTATTTACAGATAGTCAGGCTTGGAATGCGATTGAAACAAAGACAGATAAGAATTACAATTGGAATTCCTCTTCTACCTATATTCAAAATCCGCCCTATTTTGACAATATGCAGGCAGATTTATCCATAAAACCACTGGAAAATTTATCTGTCTTGGCTAAATTTGGCGATTCTGTAACGACAGATCATATTTCCCCGGCAGGGAATATTGCACGATTGAGTCCAGCCGCTCGTTATCTCGAAGAGAATGGCATTGTTTATAAGGATTTTAATTCTTATGGAAGTCGTCGTGGAAATCACGAAGTCATGATGCGTGGGACTTTTGCAAATATTCGTATAAAGAATGAGCTGGCAGATGGAAAAATTGGTGGTTGGACAAGAGTTGGTGATGAGATTCTTCCTATCTATGATGCGGCTATGAGTTATAAGGAAGCTGGTATCGGTAGTATTGTTATTGCTGGTAAAGACTATGGGATGGGGTCAAGCCGTGATTGGGCAGCCAAAGGTTCAAGTTTGCTTGGTGTGAAGGCTGTTCTTGCTGAGTCATTTGAGCGGATTCACCGTTCAAACTTAGTGATGATGGGTGTTCTTCCTTTACAATTTTTAGAAGGTCAGTCGTCAGAAAGTCTTGGCTTGACTGGACATGAAAGCTATACAATCGACTTGCCAGAAGATGTCGGTGTTGGTCAAATTGTGACAGTCCATGCGCAAACAGGCGATGTTACAAAGGAGTTTCAAGCTCTGGTGCGGTTTGATGCGGAGGCGGATATTCGTTATTATCGCCACGGAGGTATTTTACCTATGGTAGTAAGAAAGAAACTAGGAGGAAAGGTATGACAGAAACGAATGGGTTAAAAGATGCGATTGCCTGTGATACGCGAATCAGTGCAATTGAAAATGACCGCTTGTCCTATGCAGGATATGACATTGCTGAATTGATGGAGAATAACGCTTCTTTTGAGGAAGTCATCTATCTTCTGTGGAACCTGCATTTGCCAACTCAGATTGAATTAAATTATTTTGAGAAAAGTCTGCGAAAAGAATATGCGATTTCAGATGCGGTAGAGCAATGTATTCTGATTCAATCACGGCGACATTTGCATCCTATGAGCGTGTTGCGTTCGACAGTATCTCTCCTTGGAGTATATAATGTACACGCTGAGGAGAATTCGTTAGAAGCTTTGTATGAACAATCTATTCAGATTATGGCCAAGGTTCCGACGATTATTGCAACATTTGCTCGTTTGAGACGCGGAGTGGTTCCAATCGAACCGCGGTCTGATCTGGGTTTTGCGGCGAATTTTCTTTATATGCTGAATGGTGAGGAGCCGAGTGATTTGCAAATCAAAGCGTTTAATAAAGCTTTGGTGCTTCATGCTGATCATGAGTTGAATGCGTCTACTTTTGCTGCGCGTGTCACGGCATCAACGTTAACGGATTTATATTCTTGTGTCACCACGGCAATTGGGACTCTGAAAGGCTCATTGCATGGTGGTGCAAATGAACGAGTGTTTGACATGTTGCTGGCTATTCGTGAGAGTGGTGATACCGAGAGATATTTGCAGAAGAAGCTGGATTCGAAGGAAAAAATTATGGGATTTGGCCATCGAGTCTATAAAACGGTTGATCCCCGTCAAGAGTATTTGAAGGAGATGGCGCGTGATTTGACATTCGGAACAGACGATGAAGCGTTTTATAGATTGTCAGAGGAAGTAGAGAGCTTTATTAAAAACAAAAAAGGTTTAATTCCAAACGTAGATTTTTATTCGGCGACAGTTTACCATGTGCTAGGTATTGATAGTGATATTTTTACATTGATTTTTGCAATGAGCCGTATGGCGGGGTGGATTGCACATGTCCAGGAACAACGGAAAAATAATAAATTGATTCGTCCGCGCTCTTCCTACTTAGGTGGTAGGAATTTGGTTTACATCCCGATTGGAAAGAGGTAAATATGGCAGAAAAAATCCTGATGAGAGAGGGACGGTTAATTGTCCCAGATCGTCCCGTTATTCCTTATATTGAAGGAGATGGTATTGGCAGGGATATTTGGTCAGTCAGTCAAAAAGTTATTGATGCTGCGGTGAAAAAAGCCTATGCAGGTCAACGTTCTATTCAGTGGAGGGAGGTTTTGGCGGGAGAAAAGGCATATGAATTAACGGGAACTTCTTTGCCGAATGAGACACTGTCAATAATCCGTGAGTATCTAGTTGCAATCAAAGGTCCCTTGGGGACGCCGATTGGGAAAGGTCATCGTTCTCTTAATGTTGCGCTTCGTCAAGAATTAGATTTGTATGCCTGTGTGCGCCCGATTCGCTATTTTAAGGGGGTGCCAAGTCCGCTGAAAGAGCCTGAAAAGACAGATATTACTATTTTTCGTGAAAATACAGAAGATATTTATGCAGGTATTGAATGGGAGGCTGGTTCGGATGAAGTTGCCAAAGTCATTTCCTTTCTGCAAGAAGAAATGGGAGTGGTGAATATTCGTTTTCCAGAATCTTCAAGTATTGGTATCAAACCGATTTCGGAAGAAGGGAGTAAACGCCTCATTCGCTCTGCAATAGAATATGCCTTAGAACATCAACTGAAGATAGTGACCTTAGTTCATAAGGGAAATATTCAAAAGTTTACAGAAGGCGGTTTCCGCAAGTGGGGTTATGAATTGGCGAAAGAAGAATTTGCTACAGAACTTGCAGAGGGGACTTTGGTAATGAATGACATTATTGCGGATAACTTTCTGCAGCAGATTTTATTGGCGCCGGAAAACTTCCAAGTGGTTGCTCTTACAAATCTAAATGGAGATTATGCATCAGATGCTCTTGCGGCACAGGTCGGAGGAATAGGCATCTCACCGGGTGCTAACATTAATTATCAGACAGGTCATGCTATCTTTGAAGCGACACATGGAACTGCTCCTGATATTGCAGGGAAGGATCTGGCTAATCCATGTTCCCTCTTGCTTTCGGCTTGTATGATGTTGGAATATATAGGCTGGAAAGAAGCGGCTGTTTTAATTATTCAGGCCTTGGAGGACGCTTTTATAAATAAAAATGTTACGCTTGATTTTGCTAAAATTTTGGACGTTGCTCATCAATCTACTAGTCAATTTTCAGAAGTTCTAATAGATTTTATTTAATGAAGAAAAAGTAAAATGAACCTCTCTTTTTATGACGGAAACATGAAAGAAAGGTAAAAAAATCTTGAAAATGATTTCAAAAAGTGGTATAATGTCCTTTGTAAGGGTTATCACAAATAACTCGCAATTTTGTAAAAATAAAGGAGAATCCAAATATGGCTTCAAAAGACTTCCACATTGTGGCAGAAACAGGTATCCACGCACGTCCAGCAACTTTGCTTGTGCAAACAGCTAGTAAATTTGCTTCAGACATCACTTTGAACTACAAAGAAAAGTCTGTTAACCTTAAATCTATCATGGGTGTTATGAGTCTTGGTGTTGGTCAAGGCGCTGACGTAACAATCTCTGCTGAAGGTGCTGATGCTGACGACGCAATCGCAGCTATCACTGAAACAATGGAAAAAGAAGGATTGGCATAAGAATATGACAGAAATGCTTAAAGGAATCGCAGCATCAGATGGTGTTGCTGTTGCTAAGGCATATCTACTCGTTCAGCCAGATTTGTCCTTCGAAACTGTTACAGTTGAAGATACAAATGCAGAGGAAGCTCGTTTGGATGCTGCTCTAGAAGCATCTCAAAACGAGCTTTCTGTTATTCGTGAGAACGCAGTAGCTAGCCTAGGTGAAGAGGCCGCAGCCGTATTTGATGCACACTTGATGGTTCTTGCTGACCCAGAAATGATTGGTCAGATTAAGGAAACAATTCGTGCGAAGAAAACAAACGCTGAGACAGGTTTGAAAGAAGTTACGGATATGTTTATCGCTATCTTTGAAGGTATGGAAGATAACCCATACATGCAAGAGCGTGCCGCGGATATTCGTGACGTAGCAAAACGTGTATTGGCACACTTGCTTGGTGTTCGCTTGCCAAACCCAGCAACTATCGACGAAGAGTCAATCGTTATCGCACATGACTTGACACCTTCAGATACAGCGCAATTAAACAAACAGTTTGTAAAAGCTTTCGTAACGAACATTGGTGGTCGTACAAGTCACTCAGCTATCATGGCTCGTACACTTGAAATTGCTGCTGTTTTGGGGACAAATAACATTACTGAAATCGTTAAAGACGGCGATGTATTGGCTGTTAACGGTATCACAGGTGATGTAGTGATTAACCCTTCTGAAGAAGTGATTGCAGAATTTAAAGCAGCTGGTGAAGCTTATGCTAAACAAAAAGCTGAATGGGCTCTTTTGAAAGATGCTCAAACTGTTACAGCTGACGGCAAACACTTTGAATTGGCAGCAAATATCGGTACACCAAAAGACGTTGAAGGTGTAAATGATAACGGTGCAGAAGCAGTTGGTCTTTACCGTACAGAATTCTTGTACATGGACTCACAAGACTTCCCAACAGAAGACGAGCAATACGAAGCTTACAAGGCTGTTCTTGAAGGTATGAACGGCAAGCCTGTTGTGGTTCGTACAATGGATATTGGTGGTGATAAGGAACTTCCTTACTTCGATCTTCCACACGAAATGAACCCATTCCTTGGTTTCCGTGCTCTTCGTATCTCAATCTCTGAGACTGGTAACCAAATGTTCCGTACTCAGTTGCGTGCCCTTCTTCGTTCATCAGTACATGGTAAACTTCGTATCATGTTCCCGATGGTTGCTTTGTTAACAGAATTCCGTGCAGCAAAAGCAATTCTTGAAGAAGAAAAAGCAAACTTGTTGGCAGAAGGTGTAGCAGTTGCAGATGATATCCAAGTGGGTATCATGATTGAAATCCCTGCTGCTGCAATGCTTGCAGATCAATTTGCTAAAGAAGTTGATTTCTTCTCAATTGGTACAAATGACTTGATCCAATACACTATGGCTGCAGACCGTATGAACGAGCAAGTTTCATACCTCTATCAACCATATAACCCTTCAATCCTTCGTTTGATTAATAATGTTATCAAAGCTGCTCATGCAGAAGGTAAATGGGCTGGTATGTGTGGTGAGATGGCTGGTGACCAACAAGCTGTTCCGCTTCTTGTAGGTATGGGCTTGGATGAGTTCTCTATGAGCGCAACTTCTGTACTTCGTACACGTAGCCTTATGAAGAAGCTTGACACAGCTAAGATGGAAGAATATGCTCACCGTGCCTTGACAGAATGTGCAACGGCAGAAGAAGTTCTTGAACTTCAAAAAGAGTATGTTGATTTCGATTAATCGTTGAAAAAAGCAGGGAATTGAATCCTTGCTTTTTTACTGTTCACAAAAAGACTTGTCGGAGCAAGTCTTTTTGTGTGCTTAGTTTTTCTGATAAAATTTATTGTGTTGGTAGATAGGGTCAAAGGTAAGATTGATGCCTAATTTACGAAGGACACTCTTGTCTTCATCAGATAGGATAACAGTCGAGTGGGCTTCGCTACCATTTAATTGGCCTAATTCTTTCATGGCACGTGCAGCAAGAGGGCTATCTTGTGCAGTGATGGCCAGGGCGTTAAGGATTTCGCTGGCGTCCAAACGTGTATTGGTCTTATCCAGATAATCTGCCTTCAATTCTTGGATTGGGCGGATGTAGTTTGGTTCGATGAGAAGTGTTTCATCATCGATTTTAGCAATTTGCTTGATGGCATTGAGAAGGACAGTTGCAGTTGGCTTGAGGAGGTCGGATGTCTTACCTGTTACAATCTCTCCGGTTGGCAACTGAATAGCAAGGGCAGGGCTAGTTGTCAGCTCTGCTTTTTCGCGCGCAGCGACAACAACTTTACGATCTGCTGGTGTCACACCGACTTCATTCATGAGGAGTTCAATCTTTTTAACTGCTTGCTCGCTCACCCGCTCTGCCTTGAAATCAACCAAGGTCTGGTAGTAGCGACGGATGATTTCTTGCTTGGATGCTTCGATCGCAGCCTCTTCGTCCACGATGGAGTAGCCCACCATGTTAACGCCCATGTCTGTCGGTGAGGCGTATGGTGATTTGTTCAAAATACGTTCAAAGGTACGGTTGAGGACAGGGAAGACCTCGATGTCACGGTTGTAGTTGACCGCAGTTTTGCCGTAAGTTTGTAGGTGAAAAGGGTCAATCATGTTGAGGTCGTCCAGGTCGGCAGTTGCTGCTTCATAAGCCAAGTTGACTGGGTGGTGGAGTGGCAAGTTCCAAACTGGGAAGGTTTCAAACTTGGCATAGCCTGATGTTACGCCATGCAGTTGGTCGTGGTAAAGTTGGGAGATACAGGTCGCCAATTTACCTGAACCAGGTCCAGGTGCGGTGACAACGACGAGGTTGCGACTGGTTTCGATGTAGTCGTTTTTACCCATTCCTTCTGGTGAAATGATATGGTCAATATCAGAAGGATACCCCTTGATTGGGTAGTGGAGATAGGATTTGATGCCATGTTTTTCCAACTGCTTGCGGAAGGCATCTGCTGCTGGTTGGTTGCGGTATTGGGTAATGACGACAGAACCAACATAGATATCAATATCATTAAATGTGTCAATCAAGCGGAAGACTTCTTGGTCGTAAGAAATCCCTAGGTCGCCACGTGTCTTAGAATGTTCGATATTGCTGGCATTGATGGCGATGACGATTTCTACTTGGTCTTTCAACTCTTGGAGGAGTTTAATTTTATTATCTGGTTCATAGCCAGGCAAAACACGGGCTGCGTGGAAGTCTTCCAGCATTTTTCCACCAAATTCCATGTAGAGTTTGCCTTCGAACTGGGCAATACGCTCTAAAATGTGATCACGTTGCAAATTCAAGTATTTAGTTGAATCAAATGCGATTTTCTTCATCAAATAAGTCCTCCAAATGTGTAATTTTCTCTGGGAAAAACAAAAATAGCTCCCTAAAACTAGGGAGCCTTTTCTCCGACCTCTCAAAAGAGGTGCCCGAACAATACTATAACAAACCGTGCTAATCTTGTCAAGAAAAAGTCAGATAGAAGAAAAATTAAATAAGTGTTTAAAAAATATTTAATTTTTATAAAATTAAGTATTGACTTTATCAAAATAAAGTGTAAAATAATGTTAAACAAATATTTAATTGATGTTTAAGGAGATGCTTATGAAAAAGTTGATTCACAATAAATTATTTCTATCTAGCTTTGTGGCAGACTTGATTTCTAACTTTGGAGATACGCTTTACTATCTGGCTTTGATGAACTATGTTTTACTCTTACCAGATACCAAGTTTGCCCTGGCTATGATTACCGCATCTGAAACCTTGCCGATTTTGGCAGGCCTCTTCATTGGAATCTGGGCGGATAAGACAAAAAATAAATTGGATACCATTCTGGCTACCTTGGTCGTACGTGTCGGTCTCTATGCCTTTGTTGGCTTCTTGATGGGATTTGCACCAGCCCTCTGGGTTGTGGCGGTGGTCTGCGTCATCAACTTCCTGTCTGACCTTGCTGGTCAATACGAAAATGGTCTCTATATGCCAGTCAGCTTGCGGGTTGTGGCTGCTGAAGACCGTGAAACAGCTATGGCTTTTAAGATGACGGTGAAAAGTCTTTTGCAAATTGCCTTCCAAGCTAGCGGTGCTATCCTCATCGGATTCATGTCTTACCAGAATCTCGCCTTCTTCAATGCAGGGACCTTCTTGGTCAGTCTTGCCATCATGGCAACCCTCCGTCCAGCTCTTGCCAAGCTACTGAAGGAAAATCCTATCCAAGAAGCTGAGCAAACAGAAACAGAAGCAGGACTTATCAAGGGCATGCGTAACAGTCTCAAAGAATCCTACCAAGCTGTTCAGAATATTCCTGTTCTCAAAGCGTCAATTGTGACCATTGCCAGCCTGAATGCCATTTTTACTGCACTTTCACCATTAGTTATTCTAAATATGAAGGAGTTCTCAGACTTTGTGATTGTCAATGCAGGAACAACCGTTGCTTTGATTTCCATTTTCTTCTCAGTTGGTAGTATCTTGGGGTCAAGTATCGGTATGGCTTTGTTCAAAAATGTTAGCTTGATCAATCTCCTCAAATTCTCTACATTGATGCCAGTCTTGATTTTCTCAGGTTTCTTTCTCCACAATATTTATGTGGTACTGGCAGTGATCTTCGTAACGGCAGTGACACTGGGAATTTTCAATCCAAAAATGAGTGCTCTGGTTATGAATGAATTGCCTGAAGATAAATTGGCGACAGTCGGTGGAGGGATTGATTCTTTCTGCCAGATTGGTATGGTAGCAGGTCAAGCCTTGGTCGCCCTTATGGTGACGGTGCTTTCTGCGACAAGTATTTCTCTCATCTTCCTCTTGCTTTCTGTGGGACTAGTAAGCTATACTATTCTTGTGGGGCGTAGGCCTAAAAATGAAGTAGTTGTTAAAGCTTAGAAAGTATGCGTATGAAATTAGATTATCGAGATTATAGAAGCGAGATTGTTGAAAAGTTCTTTATTCCCTTGATTGTCAAGGAGCGTGAGGAGCCGTTTGAGGCGGATTTGTCACAGAAGGAAAAAGACATTCTCAAAGATGCCTTGGACATTCGCAATGAAGTAGAAAGCAAGCTGGCGGATTTTCGTCAGGAAGTCAATGAGGTCTTTGTTTGGGGCCATATCTTTACAATCCTGCACACCTTGTATTTCTACCTCTTGGATCAAGGACAGGATCCAAAGACAGTCGAGGAGGCTTGTCAGCTGATTTTGGCCTTATCGCAAGAAGAGGTAGAAGATGCTATGCGGACCATGCTAGCGTCTGAAAATGACGGTCATCGTGAAAAGGACCTCAGCCTCATGGAACTCATGGAAAAGACAGATAAAAAGCCAGCAGAAAAGTGGTATTGGTCACTGGCCCTTCGCAATCCCCTGGAAACAGTTCAGCGGTCTGTCCATCTCTTGGATAAGATGCTGCCAATCTATCAGCCCTATTTTGAGCAAGCAAGAGTTGAGCGGGAAGCCTTTGCTAGGGATTTTGACATTGAACAACTCTACAGAGAATCCAAGCAGTTAGCCATGACCAGCTTGGATAGCTTGAGTGTAGAAACTGCCCAATTTTTCGTTCTCAGTCCGTGGAATTATTGGTTTGCTTATTATGGCAATGAACAATTTGACTATATGAAAGTCGCTCTTTTAGCATCCTGTCGGATTGATCAGATGATGCTCTCAAATGACGAGCTGGATCTGGATGACTTGACAAATGCCCTCAAGGTTATCAGCGATAGTACGCGCTATCAGGTCTTGGTGGAGCTGACCAAGCCCCATGCTAAGAGCAAGGATATCGCAGAGCGACTGAATATTACAGGGGCTGCCGTATCCTTCCACACCCAAAAGCTGATTAACGGTGACCTGCTTCTTTTCAATACAAAAAATAGTGATGTCAAATACAGTGTCAATCGTGACCTGCTCCTACAGATGATTGATAAGTTGAAAGAGGATTTTGATTTGTAAAAAAGCCTTGTAAGTTAGATCTTACAAGGTTCTTTTGTGCTTATACTCTTCGAAAATCAAAATCAGACGTTGTTGACTTGATTTGATGAGTGAAAAGGTCCAGTGGATCTTTTCAGCCTGTTCCCTTGAAATATAATAAGGAACAGTGCTCTATCTGCATCTTACGGTCACGAACCAAGTTCGTCTAATTTCCGACCTCCAACAGTCTATTCCCAGACTGTTGGAGCTAGTCTGTTTTTGATTTTCATTGAGTATTAATGATTAACCAGCTGAGCAGTTGGCAAGTGATGATGGTGATAAGGAAGACTAACCACCCTTGCTGTATTTTGGTCAGGGAACTAGTTTCTAGGAAGAAAAAGCTGATTTCGACTGGGATAACATGGATAAAATAATAATAGCTGGCGTATTCTTTTAGAAATTGGAATTTTTTCTCGCGGAAGAGGTCTGTGGTTAGGGTCCAGGCGACTAGATAGGCTGTGAATGGAATCAGGCTAAATAGAAAGTTCTTGTCGTAGCCCTGATTGAGATAGATGACAGTGGCTTCAAAAGCTAAAAGGGCTGAGCAGACAAGTAGTTTGTTTTTTTGTCGGTATTGGAAAATGGGGTGATTGAGTTTGTCGGCTAGATAAAAGCCTGTCAGGACAAAAATCGGTGCGTAGAAGAGGCCATTGCGGCTGGTGAAAAAGAAGGTTTTGTAGCTGTCAAATGCGGTCAGGAAAATCGATTCTGCCAGGTAGGAGGAGTAGGTTTCGATTGAGCCTAGAAGATAGAGAAGGCAGGCTAGACAAGCTGTGATGCGCCAGCCCCATTTCTCCAAGGAAAAATGGACGAGGATAAGACCTAGAAAGAAAGCGGGCATGTACCAGAGTTGGTAGCTGGTGCCGGTGTAGGTCAGTCCGACTAGGAGTGCGAGGGGATAGTAGGGGAAGGGGATTTCTTGGAGTGTTAGGTAGATGAGGTAGAAGGGCAGGTAGAGGGCGGACCAGGTCAAGTATTGTTTGCTGTAGCGGATCAGGTATTGTTTGGAGAGGCTGGGGTAGTTGCGTCGGAGGAAGAAGCTGGCTGTGACCATGAAGTAGGGAACGACCATGCGACTAAAGATTGATTTTTGGATGAAGTGGAGCTGGTCTGCTTCAAATAACCTGCGGCAATGGAGGGCGATAACGAGGATGGATCCGATGAACTGGATGAGGGAGAGCAGTGATGTATTGAGTTGTTTTGTCTTATTTTGCATGCTAACGTTCTTCTTTTTTCTTCTATTTTATCGAAATCTGATGAATATGTAAATGTTTGCAAAAAGATGTGGAGAGGTGCTGGCTGAAACTTAGTTGACAAGAGAAGTCCAGTGGAAAATATGGTATAATGTTAGGACGGAGTAAATGTAAACCATCTATTTCGTTTAAGTTAGAAAGGAGCATATAGATGAAAGATTTACATGCAAAATTATTGGCTGATTTTGGGATTGATTTTTCGGATTTGAATTTATTAGAAACGGCTTTTACCCATACTTCTTATGCCAATGAGCATCGCCTTCTAAAAATTTCACATAATGAGCGCTTGGAATTTTTAGGAGACGCTGTTCTCCAGTTGATGATTTCCAAATATCTCTATCAAAAATATCCTGATAGACCCGAAGGTGAGATGTCCAAGTTGCGTTCGACCTTTGTACGTGAGGAGTCTTTGGCTGGTTTTTCACGTGCTTGTGGTTTTGATCGGTTTCTTCGTCTTGGTAAGGGGGAAGAGAAGTCTGGAGGGCGAAATCGCGATACTATTTTAGGAGATGCTTTCGAGGCGTTCTTAGGAGCTCTGCTATTGGACAAGGGGGAAAAGACCGTGGAGGAATTTATCCATAAGGTCATGATTCCTCGTTTAGAAAAAGGGAATTTTGAGCGCGTGACCGACTATAAGACTGCTTTGCAGGAAATTTTGCAGGTCAATGGTGAGATTGCTATTTCGTATCAAGTAATAGCTGAGTCTGGACCTGCCCATGATAAGACCTTTGAAGTGGAGGTATCTGCTGATCAGCGTGTGATTGGTCGTGGTCGGGGTCGCTCTAAGAAATTAGCTGAACAAGCCGCCGCCAAAAATGCTGTGGAGGCTAGAGGATAGGTATGTATCTAAAATCAATTGAAATGCAGGGCTTTAAGTCCTTTGCGGATAAGACTAAGGTAGTCTTTGATCGTGGAGTGACTGTTGTTGTAGGGCCGAATGGTTCTGGCAAGTCCAATATTACAGAAAGTCTACGTTGGGCCTTGGGAGAGTCGTCTGCTAAAAGCCTACGTGGAGGCAAGATGCCAGACGTCATCTTTTCGGGAACAGAAAGCCGCAAGGCTCTTAACTATGCCTCGGTTGTCGTAACCTTGGATAATAGCACAGGTTTTATCGCCAATAAACAGAAAGAAATCAAGGTAGAACGCCACATTTATCGATCTGGTGATAGTGAGTACTTGATTGATGGGCAAAAGGTTCGTCTACGGGATATTCATGATCTTTTCATGGATACGGGCTTGGGACGTGATTCTTTCTCTATCATTTCACAAGGGCGGGTTGAAGCAATTTTCAATTCCAAGCCTGAGGAACGCCGTGCTATTTTTGAAGAGGCGGCAGGGGTCTTAAAATACAAGACGCGTAAAAAAGAAACAGAAAGTAAGTTGGCACAGGCCCAGGGCAACTTGGACCGCTTGGATGATATTATCTATGAATTGGATAATCAGGTCAAACCATTAGAGAAACAGGCACAAACTGCTAAGAAATTTCTAGAATTAGATGGTCAACGTAAGGAATTATACTTAGATGTTTTGGTGGCTCAGTTGTCGCTTGGTAAGGAAAAGTTATCGGAAAAAGAAGCCGAACTAGAGTCTGTCAAAACTGAATTGACTAGCTACTACAAACAGCGTTCTGAGCTGGAGCAAGAAAATCAGAACTTGAAAGAGAAGCGCCACAGCCTTTCAGAACAACTGGAGCGTGAACAGGCAGTTCTGTTAGATTTGACCAAGTTAATCAGTGATTTGGAGCGAAAAATTGAGGTCCATAAACTGGAATCTAGTCAAAACGAATCAAGTCGTCAAGAAGCGCAGGCGCGCTTGGAGAACTTGTTGACTAGACGAGAGCAGTTGGCAGAACAGATTGAGCAAAAGCAAGAAACGCTTGCGCAATTAGATAGTTCCTTGTCTAGCTTGAAAGACGATATTGCTGCGGTAGACAAAGAAATTTCCTACTTTTCAGAAGATCCTGATCAGGTTTTAGATCATTTGCGTGAACAGTATGTTGCTCTGATGCAGGAAGAGGCAGAAGCTTCAAACCGTCTGACCAAGATTCAGCAGGATATTGCCAATCAAATCAGTCTTTCTGAGAGTAAATCGGAAGACTTGGCACGCTTACAGACGGAAAAACAAACAGCTCAAGAAGTACTTGATAAGAGTCGGAAAAGTTTGGAAGAAGCTGATCACGTGTTACGCCAGTTGCTTGAGAGCTATCAGACCAAAAAAACAGAATTGGATCAAGTCCAGACTGCTTATCAGGCTGAGCAAGGTCGCTTGTTTGATTTGCTGGATCAGTTGAAAGGCAAGCAGGCTCGCCAGTCTAGTTTAGAAGCTATTTTAAAAAATCATTCCAATTTCTACGCGGGGGTTAAGGCTGTCTTACAGGCGGCACCAAGCTTAGGAGGAATTATTGGAGCAGTCAGTGAACAATTGACCTTTGATACTCGTTACCAAACGGCTTTGGAAATTGCTCTTGGAGGTGCTAGTCAAAACGTCATCGTTGAAGACGAAGCGACTGCTAAACGAGCTATCGCATTTTTGAAAGAAAAACGGCAAGGACGGGCAACCTTCTTACCTCTAACAACTATCAGGCCACGTCAGCTTTCTGGACAGCAAGTCTCTTTACTAGAATCTTCAGAAGGATTCTTGGGGCTTGCAAGTGATTTGGTGACTTATCAGCCAAATTTAGATGCGATTTTCCAAAATTTGCTAGGCACTATCGCGATTTTTGATACCATTGACCATGCCAATCAGGCGGCGCTGGCAACCAAGTTTCAAGTGCGTATGGTGACCATGGATGGAGCGGAAATCCGTCCTGGTGGAGCCTTTGCTGGTGGTAGCAATCGAAATAACAGCACGACCTTTATCAAACCAGAACTGGATGCTCTTTTAGGAGAAATAGCAGAGCTGTCTAGCCAGTTGCAGGAGCAAGAAAGCTTGGTTGCAGCTAAGAAAACTAGCTTAGACCAAACCAGAGAAGCCTTGGAAACGATTAAGGCGGAGGGGGAAGAAGCTAGATTGAACCAGCAGAGCGCAAGGATCCATCAGGAACAGGCAGAAAATAGACTGGCTCAGCTATCAGCCCAGTATGACCTGCAAATGAGTCAGGTTAGTCCGACCATTTTGACTGAGCTAGAAGAGGCTGCTGCTAAGGAAGAAGTAAATGTCCAAGCCTTGAATGAGAAAAAACTAGCCTTGGATCAACAAATCAATCAAGTCCGTGATAATCGCGACAGTATTCAAGAAAGCTTGCAGAAACTACAGACTCAGAAGGGTAAACTAACTTTGGAACAGGCTGAACTGACTAGCCAACTTCGTTTTGAACAGACAGATCTGAGACGTTTGCAAGAAGAAAAAGTGGTTGCAGATAAGGAAATTTCTCTTTTAGAGGATATGATTGACCAGAAGCTAGAAGCTCTTGAAGATACTAGTATTGAGATTCTTGAAGAACAATTGCAGGCCGCATCTGATAAGCAAAACCAGACAAATCAGATTCTAATTCGCTTAAAGTTTGAATTGGAAGATATTGATGGGCAGTTTGAAGACTTGGAAGAAAGATTGCAACAAGCTCGGACTAAGAATGATGATTTGATTCGTAAGCAGGCTAAGTTAGAGGCGGATTGTGAGCAAGCGGGCGATAAATTACGGACTCTACTTGGTAATTTGACCGAGCATTTTAAATTGAGTTTTGAAGCTGCCCAGTCTCAGGCCAAGGAAGTTGAGAATCTTGCAGTTGCTGAACAAAGCCTCAAAGACCTAGAAAGAGCTATTCGTGCTTTGGGTCCAGTCAATTTGGATGCTATTGAGCAGTATGACGAAGTCAATAATCGTCTAACCTTCCTCAATGAGCAACGGACTGATATTTTGTCAGCGCGTGATCTTCTCCTTGGTACGATTCATGAGATGGATGATGAGGTGAAAGAACGCTTTAAAGTCACATTTGAAGCTATTCGTAAAAGTTTCAAGCAAACTTTCAAACAAATGTTTGGCGGTGGTTCAGCGGATTTGATTTTGACAGAAGGTGACCTATTGACTGCGGGTGTGGAGATTTCAGTTCAACCTCCGGGTAAGAAAATTCAATCTCTCAATCTTATGTCAGGTGGCGAAAAAGCCCTTTCGGCCCTCGCTCTGCTATTTTCCATTATCCGTGTTAAGACCATTCCTTTTGTAATTCTCGATGAGGTGGAGGCAGCCTTGGATGAGGCCAATGTCAAACGTTTTGGTGACTACCTCAACCGTTTTGATAAGGAGAGTCAGTTTATTGTCGTAACCCACCGTAAAGGGACCATGGCGGCAGCGGATGCCATGTATGGGGTGACCATGCAGGAATCTGGCGTGTCCAAGATTGTTTCCGTTAAGCTGAAAGATGTGGAGAAATTATGATTAACAAAATTTACGCCAGTGATATGGATGGTACCTTTTTACGAGAAGACCATAGTTTTGATAAGGAACGGTTTCGTCGTATACTGAATCAGTTCAAAGAAAAAGGTTATTTATTTGTGGCAGCAAGTGGGCGATCTATGCAAAGCCTGAAACTTGTTTTTGAAGATTTTGTAGATGAAATCGGTTTTGTGGCAGAAAATGGTTCAATCGTTGAATATCAGGGACAGACTATCTTTATGGATGATCCAATTAGTCCTGAAATCTATCTGCCGATTATCGCGGGTATTGATGCAGGTCCCTTTGGTAGCAGTCAGTCCATGGTGCTGTCTGGCCTCGAAAACTTTTATTTATTAAAAAATGCTGAGCCTCAGTTTTTAGAAGCGATGGCGAATTATTACGCGCATTTTCGATTGGTAGACACATTTGAAGAAGTTCGAGAAGAGATTATAAAAATCAATGCCAAATTTTCTCCTGAGGAAATGGACGATGCCAGACGATGGTTAAATGATACATTTGAAGGTGTAACGGCCATGACAACTGGTTTTGACAATATTGATATAATTCCAAATGGTTCAAATAAATCAGTTGGATTGAGTCATCTCTGTGCTCATTTTGGAATTGCCCGTCAGGATGTAGTGGCATTTGGTGATAATCAAAATGATTTGGATATGTTTGACTTTGCAGGTCTGGCTCTTGCGACAGAAAATGCAAGAGAGGAAGTGAAAGCTCGGGCAGATTTGATGATTGGTCATTGCAATGATGGAGCAGTATTAGCCTATTTAGAGGAGGAAGTAAATGACAATTAAGTTGATTGCATTGGATTTAGATGGAACACTTCTGACATCGGACAAACGGATTTCAGAAGCTAATAAAAAGGCCTTGCAGGCAGCGCGTGATCGTGGAGTTTATGTAGTTCTGACAACAGGGCGTCCTTTACAAGCTATCGGTACTTTTCTAGAAGAACTAGATCTGCTAGGGGAGAATCAATATTCGATTACATTTAACGGTGGTCTAGTCCAGGAAAATACAGGTCGGGTTTTGGATAAGGTTGGATTCACCATTGAAGATGTCCGTGCCATCCGTCGTGTGACAAATGATTTGGACCTGCCTCTGGATGTTCTCTATGGTGGTGATGTCTATTCTCTACCATCAGCCCATGAATCGCTTTATCTAACTTGTAATCCATTGCTTAATAAAATTGTGGCAAGCGATGAGGAAATGCCAGAAGATTTTGTTTACAATAAGGCAGTTTCAGCTGTGGCAGCAGACTTTTTGGATGGACAAATTCCAAAAATTCCTGCGGAACTTCACGAGCGCTTCGAGATTTTCAAATCGCGTGATATTCTGCTCGAATGGAGTCCAAAAGGTGTCCACAAGGCAAATGGTTTGGCTAAGTTGATTGGACATCTGGGGATTGATCAATCAGAAGTTATGGCCTGTGGCGATGAAGGAAATGATCTTTCCATGATTGAATGGGCTGGTTTGGGTGTTGCCATGGCGAATGCGACTGATGAAATCAAGTCTGCGGCCAACCTTGTCCTGCCAAAAACCAATGATGAAGATGGCATTGCTTGGGCCATCGAGCACTATGTATTGAATGAGGACTAGTATGGGATTATTTGATCGATTATTTGGACAAGAAAAACAAGAGGAGCAAGTCGCTCTTGTTGAAGAAGTAGAAACGGAGCAGTCGGCTTCTAGCGAAGATACTGTAACTGCTGAGGTTGAGTCAGCTGGTCAAGAAAAGGAAGAGTTCCAGTCTGAAGTAGTAGAGTCTGAATTGACTGCTGAGCAAGAAGCTCAGAAACAACGGACCTTAGACATGATGGCTCAGTATTATGCAGCCAAAGAAGCTGCTGCGGCTCGAGTGAAGGAAGCGCAGGAACAAGGCTTTGACCCTGCTATTCAAACCAAGGTCAAGGAAGAGCCTGTTGAGGAAGTTGCTTCAGTAGAGCAAGAAAGTGAGCAGGACAAGTATCAGCGGACCTTGAAAAAGACCCGTACAGGCTTTGGAGCACGGCTCAATGAATTCTTTGCCAATTTCCGTTCGGTTGATGAAGAATTTTTCGAAGAGTTGGAAGAAATGCTGATTTTGTCAGACGTAGGTGTGCAAGTTGCTTCTACTCTGACAGAGGAGCTCCGCTATGAAGCCAAGCTACAAAATGCCAAGAAGACAGATGAACTCCGTCGTGTTATCATCGAAAAATTGGTGGATATTTACGAAAAAGATGGTCAATTCAGCGAGCAAATCAATTTTCAAGATGATTTGACAGTCATGCTCTTTGTCGGTGTCAACGGTGTTGGGAAGACGACATCTATCGGAAAGTTGGCCTACAAGTACAAGCAGGCTGGCAAGAAGGTCATGTTGGTCGCAGCGGACACCTTCCGTGCGGGTGCGGTAGCCCAGCTGGTTGAGTGGGGTCGCCGTGTCGATGTGCCTGTGGTCACAGGACCTGAAAAGTCAGACCCAGCTAGTGTGGTCTTTGATGGGGTAAAACGTGCCGTGGCAGAAGGTGTGGATATTCTCATGATTGACACAGCAGGTCGTTTGCAGAATAAAGACAACCTCATGGCAGAGCTGGAAAAAATCGGTCGCATCATCAAACGGACTCTACCTGATGCACCGCATGAAACCCTCTTAGCATTGGATGCCTCCACAGGTCAAAATGCCCTCAGTCAAGCCAAGGAATTTGCAAAAATTACCCCATTGACAGGCTTAGTCTTGACCAAGCTAGACGGGACTGCAAAAGGTGGTGTTGTCCTTGCTATCCGTCAGGAATTAGATATTCCAGTCAAGCTGATTGGTTTCGGTGAGAAAATCGATGACATCGGAGAATTCAAATCCGAAGAGTTCATGCGTGGGCTCTTGGAGGGATTGGTGTAGAAAAAAGTCGTTAGTTCAACAAGAACTAGCGACTTTTTCTATCTGTATGCAGCAGTGAGTAAATGGCGATGTCCACAATACCACGATTGTTTCCTCCTCAATAAAGCCTCAATCCAGTCTGGTGCGTAGGCAGAAGTACAGCCTTTTGGAACTTTCATGTCCACATAGACAGCTAACTCCTGACCGATTGCAAGGCCTTGTTCTAGATAGTCGGGGTAAGCAACGGCAATCTCCACCAAGCACTGGTTCATGGTCCATTGGATAAGTGGTTCTGCATTCTGTAAATGCTGGCGAATATGGTCTAGAGTCTCTTCAATTTCTTGATTTGTTGCTGTTTTTCCAGCAAAGTATTTGGCACGAAGGAACCAACCAAGTCGCTGAAAAATTGCTTGGTCTTGGATGAGTAAGTATTCCTCCCAGTCTTTGCTATCCTTGCGTTTGCTAAGAATGATGGAAGCTAGCTTATCGAGGACGTTGACCGAAACTTGTTCATTTAGGCAGGCTTCTAAAACAGCAGAAGTCAGCTGGTCAGGTTTTGTTTTGGCAATTTGAATAGCTAAATATTGTGACTCAAGGACACCTGTTTGCCAGAGTGGAGCAAACAAGTCCAGTCGATTTTTATAGGCCTTGGCGATACCAGAAATAGCTCCCATCGGAACGCCGTAGTAGGGCTTAGTTTCGCCAATTTTTTCATAACGCTTGAGGGTGCCAGCATGGCTGGCTGCTTCAAGTTGGGTGAGAATAGTGTTTAATTCAGTCATAAATATCTCCGAAAAAAACTGGATTGCTCCAGTTTTCATGTGTTATTTTAACAAGCCACGTTCACGATACCACACATCAGGTGTCCAGACCCACTTGCAACCGTAGCTTTCTAGCAAATCAAAGGCAGCCTCAGGTCCCATAGTTCCAGCTGGATAGGTGTGGAGTGGGACTTGGTTGCTTGCCCACAAATCAACAATGCGGTCAATCAAGCTCCAGCTTGCTTTCACTTCTTCCCAATGGCTAAAGTTAGTAGAATCACCATTTAGGACATCGTAAAATAGTTTTTCGTAGGCTTCAGGTGAATTTCCAAGAGCAGTTGCATTGTGGCGGAAGTTGAGTTTGGCAGGAGTAAGTGCAAAGTGAGAACCAACTTCCTTACCGTTGATAGAGAGCATGAAGCCTTCAGTTGGTTGGATGAAAATGGTCAAGACATTGGCCTCAGAAGGTTGACCAAAAATATCTTCCGCATGCTTGAAGGTGATGGTCACGCGTGTGCCCTTTTCTGTCAGGCGTTTACCTGTACGGAAGAAGAAAGGGACATCACGGAAACGGTCAGTATCAACGAAGAAGACACCTCCTGCAAAGGTTTCTGTCTGAGAAGCTTCGGCAATATTTGGTTCATCCAAGTAGCTAACGTAGTCTTTTCCGTCGATGGAACCTGCTGCATATTGACCACGGATGAAGTTGCGTTTGAGGTCCTCATCAGAAGGCTGACGAAGGTGTTGGAAGACCTTGATTTTTTCAGCGCGGACATCTTCCTCCTTGAAGCTGGCTGGCTTATCCATTGCTAGAAGGGAAAGAACTTGAAGGGCATGGTTTTGCACCATGTCTTTTAAGGCGCCAGAATGATCGTAGTAGCCCCCACGATCCTCAACACCAATGGCTTCAGCGAAAGTGATTTGAACATTGTCAATATAGTCGCGGTTCCAAATATGCTCAAAAATGATATTGGCAAAGCGAACCGCAAAGATATTTTGCACCATTTCCTTGCCTAGGTAATGATCGATACGGTAGATTTGGTCTTCATTGAAGGCTGCTGCCAATTCATCATTGAGTTTGGTAGCTGTAGCAAGGCTAGTTCCGAAAGGTTTTTCAATAATCAAGCGTTCAAAACCTTGTCCATCAACGATTTGCTCAGATTTGAGGTGTTTGGCAATGGTTCCGAAAAATTCAGGTGCCATAGAGAGGAAGAAGACCTTGTTGTGCTGGGTATCGTATTTTTCACACAAGTCGTCCTGTAATTTACGAAGAGCTACATAATGTTCCGTGTCATTGACATCGTGGCTTTGGTAGTAGAAATGACTAGCAAATTCATGAGCTTGACGTGGTGTGTCAGGCAGATCACCTAGTGATTCAATGACGGTTTGCTCAAAAAATTCCTTGGTCCAGGGTCTGCGAGCTGTACCAATTACTGCAAAGTTTTCCTTGATGTGTCCAGCCTTATAGAGGCGGAATAAAGATGGGTAAAGTTTGCGTTTGGCAAGGTCGCCACTAGCACCAAAAATTGTAAACAATACATGTGATGACATAATTTCATTCCTATCTGTTGAGTATAGACACTATTATAGCATAAATTGTCAGAAAATTCACTTTTTGAATTGGAATTATTAGAAAACACGGTAGACATACGGGGAATCTGGCTGTTCAATCTGAACCATCGATTGTAATTCAAGTGTTGGGAGATTTTGTTTCAACGATGTGTGGTAGGAAACCTTGATTGTTCCTCTGGCTTTTACCCAAGTATTGTT
The DNA here is from genome assembly GCF_044427445.1 of Streptococcus sp. 2020WUSS084. Lineage (NCBI taxonomy): Bacteria > Bacillati > Bacillota > Bacilli > Lactobacillales > Streptococcaceae > Streptococcus > Streptococcus sp. 2020WUSS084. The sequence continues at coordinate 60,148 of NZ_JAOTGC010000009.1, forward strand.
AGGAAATTCTGTGGTAGCCCCCGTAGAGAGTAAGCCATATACCCCAGAATCAGCGATGCAGTGAATAATACCAAAGCGGAAAAGGAAAAATTGCTGGCTATTGTCAGGGTCATTGTAGACAAATCCAATCATTTCAATCGTTTTTCCTGAAAATTCCGTAGGATAGTCGTAGATTGCTTCCATCACTTCCATATAGTTTTCATTAGTAACGACAATGGTTTCTTCAGCCAAGTATCTATCAGCAATTTCACGCATCTGGTTTTGATAGGCAGATTTCGTAAAATAAATAGAAGTATCAGGCTTGAGATACTGAACAGTCGTCCCTTCTTGGTTTTGTGTATTAGCATCGTTTTCTGCTGCTAGTGGGAAATGATAGCCCTTGGCAGCAACAGTTGTTGAATCCAGGCTTACCGTAGGAAAGAGCCAGGCTATAGCAAGAGGAATGAGCAATAGTCCAATGCTTGATAGTTTGGCAATTTTGCTTTTTAAATGGCTATGTACTCGAATTTCTTTTACCCAGACATACAATTGTACGATGGCAAGTATGAAAGATAAAACCATGGATAGATAGGCTAGATAGCTATAGTGCAGATTGATGTATTGGTCTAATTTTCCAGAGACATAAAGATACATGGTCATCTCAAAGTAACCTGCAAGAATTAAAAAACGAATCATACTACACCTCCAAGTATCAGACTATATCCCAAAATAACGAGAGTGATAGTAATGATAAAACCGGCTATAAATTTCCCCTTGAAATAATGTTTCATCATGAGCAAGTTTTTAACATCTACCATGGGTCCGATAACTAAGAAAGCCATTACTGGGGCGAATCCGAAGCTGGATAGTAGTGATGCACCAATAAAGGCATCGGCTTCAGAACATAGGGAAAGAAGAAAGGCCAGCAACATCATCAGTAAAATAGCTGTTAATGGACTGTGACCGATGGTAGTCAGGACAGCAGTTGGAATATAGACCTGTACGAGACTTGCAAAGAGACAACCAAAGACTAGGTAACGTCCCGTATCAAAAAATTCATCAATGGCATGAATAAGTGCGAAGCCAACTTTTTGCCAGCTGGTTTTATCTGAATAATCATGCTGGTGATGGTCAAATTTGCTTCCTTTAAGAATTGGTCCTTTTACGAAAAAACCAAGAATGATTCCCAATACTAGGGATACAATGATGGCTCCTAGGGCTCTATAGAAGGCGAAAAGTAGGGAATTGCCAAAAGCGGTAAAGGTTGCAAAAAGGACGATGGGATTAATCACAGGAGCTGTTACTAAAAAGGGAACAGCAGTGTAACTAGGTACTTTTTTCTCTAATAGCCGATTGACAATAGGGACAATACCACATTCGCAAGACGGAAAAATGAAGCCGATAAAGGTTCCAAATAGAATGGCAAGAAACTTGTTCTTGGGAAGGAGCTTATGGACTTTTTCAGGGGTGATAAACACATCAATAAAGCCAGAAATCAATGCTCCAATCAACACAAAGGGCAAGGCTTCAATCATGATAGACAGGAAAATAGCCCCCGCCTGTAGGACGGAGGTAGGTAATTGATCAAGACCGAACATATTATTTTTTATCCTGATTCAAGTTGTTTTTCTCGGAATTTTCTTTTGATTTTGGATCAGGATACTCAATTTCTTCCAGTTTTTCAAATGAAGCAAATTCTTCCAGCATCTTTTCTAAATCATCTTGTCGTTTATAGGTTACAGCCATAGGGCACCTCCAAAAATTTTATATACACATTATACATTTTTTACTAAAAATTATCTAAAGGAATCTGTTTTTATTGAAGCGCAAATATAGTTCGCACCTTCAAATCATGATATAATATTCTTATGAAAACAAGAATATCAGAATTAGTTAGCGTGCTCAATCAATACGCTAAAGAGTATTATCAATTGGACAAACCTAGCGTATCAGATGCAGAATATGATACGCTTTATCGTGAATTAGTAGAACTGGAAACAGCTCATCCAGAACTGATTTTACCAGACAGTCCTACCCATCGGGTCGGGGGAAAGGTGCTAGACGGATTTGAAAAATATAGTCATGTTTATCCTCTTTTTAGTTTGCAGGATGCCTTTTCTCGTGAAGAATTAGAAGCTTTTGACCAGCGAGTTCGCAAGGAATTTCCTCAAGCAACTTATATCTGTGAATTGAAGATTGATGGTCTATCTATTTCCCTGACCTATGAAGAGGGTAATTTAGTCGTGGGTGCTACACGTGGTGACGGTAGTGTCGGTGAAAATATCACAGAAAATCTCAAGCGAGTGGCTGATATTCCTTTGACCTTACCCGAATCTGTGGACATCACTGTCCGAGGTGAGTGTTATATGCCAAAGGCTTCCTTTGACCGTGTTAACAAACAGCGTCAGGAAGCTGGTGAAGCTGAATTTGCTAATCCGCGTAACGCAGCGGCAGGAACTCTTCGCCAATTAGACACAGGTGTCGTGGCCCAGCGTGGACTTGCAACCTTCCTTTACCAAGAGGCTAGTCCATCTGAAGCGACTAGTCAGTCCGATGTGCTTCGCAAGTTAGATGCTCTGGGATTTGTGACCAACCACGAATATTGCTTGGCGGAGTCGATTGATGAGACGTGGGATTTTATTGAAAAAATAGCAGAGCGTAGAGATGATTTACCCTATGAGATAGATGGTGTTGTCATCAAGGTAAATGATTTAGCTATACAAGAAGAACTGGGATTTACAGTAAAAGCGCCACGATGGGCAGTAGCCTACAAGTTTCCAGCGGAAGAAAAAGAAGCAGAAATCTTGTCGGTTGATTGGACTGTTGGCCGGACAGGTGTTGTGACACCAACTGCCAACCTTAGTCCTGTTCAACTGGCAGGAACGACTGTCAGTCGAGCGACCTTGCACAACGTAGACTATATCGCCGAAAAAGATATTCGTATTGGCGATACGGTCATTGTTTATAAGGCGGGAGATATTATTCCAGCAGTTCTGAAAGTGGTGGATAAATATCGAAAAGAGCAAGAAATCATGCCTATTCCTAGTCATTGTCCGTCTTGTCAGAGCGACCTACAACACTATGAGGACGAAGTTGCCCTCCGCTGTATCAACCCTATTTGTCCTAGCCAGCTGATGAGTAAGTTGGAACATTTTGCAAGTCGAGACGCCATGAACATTGCGGGACTGGGTAGTTCAATCGTTGAAAAACTCTTTGGAGCAGGCTTGGTACACGATGTTGCTGATATTTATAAATTAACTGTCGATGACCTATTGACCTTGGAAGGTTTCAAAGAAAAATCAGCTGACAAGCTCTATCAAGCCATTCAAACTTCTAAGAGCAACTCAGCAGAACGCCTCCTATTTGGACTGGGTATTCGCCATGTCGGCAGTAAGGCAAGTAAGATTTTAGTAGAAAAATTTGGCGATTTAGAAACCTTAGCATTTGCTGAACAAGAAGCAATTGCTTCGCTAGAAGGTCTTGGTCAGGTTATTGCTAAGTCCTTGACAACTTTTTTTGCTAGTGAGGGTGCGCAGCAACTTTTAGCTGAACTTAAGGAAGCTAAGGTAAACTTGACCTATCTCGGACAAGTAGTAGATGAAAATGCTGCGCTATCGGGTATGACAGTTGTACTGACTGGTAAATTGGAGCGAATGAAACGAAACGAAGCCAAGGCCAAATTAGAAGCTTTAGGGGCAAATGTAGCTGGATCTGTTTCTAAAAAAACTAATCTTGTGGTTGCCGGAACAGATGCAGGTAGTAAATTGACCAAAGCACAGGAACTAGGTATCGAAATAAAAGATGAGGCTTGGTTGGAGAGCTTGTAAAGGTAAAACGATGGAAGAAAGAAAACGTGCTAGACTAATATATAATCCGACCTCAGGTCAAGAAATCATGAAGAAAAATGTGGCCGAAGTATTGGAAATTATGGAAGGCTACGGTTATGAGACTTCAGCTTTCCAAACAACTGCTGAGAAAGACTCTGCAAAGAATGAAGCTACACGTGCGGCGCTTGCAGGCTTTGACTTGATTATCGCGGCTGGTGGAGATGGAACAATCAATGAAGTCGTCAATGGAATTGCTCCGCTTGAAAAACGTCCGCAGATGGCCATTATACCGACTGGCACCACCAATGACTATGCGCGTGCCTTAAAAGTGCCCAGGGGAAATCCTGTAGAAGCAGCTAAGGTTATTGGTAAGCAGCAGACCATTTTAATGGATATTGGTTTAGCCAAAAATCAAAAAAATGGTTTTCATCAAGAACATTATTTTATCAACATTGCTGCGGCAGGTACACTTACGGAATTGACCTACAGTGTTCCAAGTCAACTTAAGACCATGTTTGGCTATTTGGCCTATGTGGTAAAAGGAGCAGAACTCCTGCCACAAGTACAATTTACACCTGTTCGTGTAGAGCATGACGAGGGCGTGTTTGAAGGCTCGGTTTCAATGATTTTTGTTGCCTTAACCAATTCAATTGGAGGGTTTGAACAGATTGTTCCAGATGCTAAGTTAGATGATGGTAATTTTACCTTATTGATGGTTAAAACAGGGAATTTATTTGAAATTCTGCATCTGATTCGTCAAGTCTTAGACGGTGGCAAACACATTGATAGTGATTTAGTTGAATACATAAAAACCAAGAGCCTATCCATCGAAAATCTGAACCCAGATAACCGTCTACTGCTCAATCTAGATGGAGAGTTTGGTGGGGAAGCCCCTGTACGTCTGTACAACCTATCAAACCATATAGAGTTTTTCGCAGATACAGATCTGGTTTCTGACCATGCAATCACTCTTGATACTGATCAGATGAATCGAGAAGATATGGCCAAACGCTTCATTGAAGAAACAGACCATATTAATGAAACTATTAAATAGGAAGAAAAGATGAAACCGTCTTTTCTTTTTATTTTGTAAAAATGAATTAAACGCTTACAATGGCGGTATTTTCTTGACAAATAGATGTTTTAGGAGTATCCTTACATGGTATTAAATTTTAAAAGGAGAATTCGTTATGAGTTTAGGCGCATTGGCCCTTGGATTGGCCTGTCTTGGTGTAAGTATCGGTGAGGGACTGTTGGTGGCTTCATACCTTAGTTCGACTGCACGTCAACCAGAAATGCAAAGTAAATTGATGGCTGGTGTATTTTTGGGTGTTGCCTTTATCGAGGGAACTTTCTTCGTAACCTTGGCTATGACATTTGTCTTGAAATAGTAGAAAATAGAGAAATAGAAAAGGGGGGAACCTCCATTGGAAGAACATTTAAGTCCAACCCTTACCCTTGGTCCCGTAACCTTTGACCTGACCATGGTATTGGTTTCTGTCATTACCATTTCCATTATTTTCTTACTTGTTTTTTGGGCTAGTCGTCGGATGGAGCTCAAGCCAAAAGGAAAACAGAATGTTTTGGAGTACGTTTACGAATTGACCATCAATTTTACAAAAGGGAATCTTGGCGATGCGGAAGCAAAGCGGTATTCCTTGTTCTTCTTTACAGTCTTTACTTTTCTTTTGGTTGCCAATAATCTAGGTTTGATGACCAAATTGGAAACAGCAGAAGGACATAATTTGTGGACTTCTCCAACGGCCAATATGGCTTACGATTTCGGTTTGGCAACAATTGCAACAATATTTTGTCATGTTGAAGGTATTCGTCGTCGTGGTTTCAAGGCGTACCTCAAATCTTTTGTGACACCCTGGGCTATGGCTCCAATGAACATTTTGGAAGAAGTGACCAACCTTGTGTCGCTTGCTCTTCGTCTGTACGGTAATATTTATGCTGGTGAAGTGCTTGTCTCTCTTCTTCTACAATTATCTCAACAAAGTGCACTTGCATATCCAATTGCCTTTGCTCTAAACGTTGTTTGGACAGCATTTTCTGTATTCATTTCATGCTTGCAGGGATATGTATTTATCATGTTGGTATCTATGTACTTAAATAAAAAAATCAGTAGTGAGAGTGAATAGGAAAGGGAAAGACAACTATGGCAACAACTATTACAATGCAATCTAGTACCATTCTTGGAAACTTTATCTTGGTAACAGCCTCATTTGCAGTACTTATTATTCTTATTCGTGTTTTTGCATGGGATAAAATTACAGGTATTTTTGAAGAACGTGCCAATAAGATTGCGAACGATATTGATGCTGCAGAAGAAAAATTAACAGCAGCAGCAAACCTTGTTCAACAACGTGAAGATGAGTTGGTACAGGGACGTATTGAAAGTCAAAAGATTATTCAAGACGCGGTTGAACGCGCAAAACTAGAGAAAAAACGTATTCTTGAGCAAGCAGATGTTGAAATTCAAGGATTGAAGCAAAAAGCTCAATTGGAAATTGAAGCTGAAAAACGTGAAGCACAAGAAAACTTGCGTATTCAAGTTGCTGAATTGGCAGTTGATCTTGCAAGCAAAATTATTTTGGAAGATTTGGACCAACAAGCTCATAGTAACTTGATTGACCGTTATTTGGACAAACTAGGAGACAAGTAGATGAACGCTAGAGAAAATGCCATCGTGCAAAAATATGCTCTATCATTTGTTGAAAAAGTCAGTGATCATGCAGATATTTGGGATATGTATGACCAGATTTCTGACTTGATTTCCATCATTCATGATAGTAAGCTGAATCGACTCTTGCTGTCAGCGACAGTATCGAGAGAAGAAAAGGCTGACTTTGTAAGGACGGTACGTCAATCTAGTTTCTGGCAAATCAATGACTTGATTGAAGATGTTATTCGTGATGGTCATGCAGATTTGCTTCTTGAAACCCTTGAGCGTGTCCAATTACAAATCAGTAAATTTAAAAATGAATTTGAAGCCCGTGTGGTTTCGGTCTATCCGTTGACAGAAGCTCAAAAAGAGCGTCTCCGTCACTTGGTAGAACAACGATTTTCCTTGCGTGTACGCAATATCACGGAAGAACTTGATCAAAGTCTCCTCGGTGGTTTTATTGTAACGGTTAACCATAAGGTAATCGATGCAAGCGTTCGGACACAGTTGAAGGACGTTAGAAAAAAACTTTAGAAAATAGAAAGTGGTGTTCTTTTGATTAATGCACAAGAAATTAGCGCTTTACTAAAACAACAAATTGAAGGCTTTCAGCCTGACTTTGACTACACAGAGACTGGTGTCGTAACCTATATCGGTGACGGTATCGCCCGTGCGCAAGGTCTTGACAATGCCATGAGTGGAGAGCTTTTGGTATTTGAAAATGGCACCATTGGTATGGCACAAAACTTAGAAACCAACGATGTTGGTATCATCATTCTCGGACAATTTACCGATATTCGTGAAGGGTCAGTTGTTCGTCGTACTGGTAAAATTATGGAAGTACCAGTTGGTTCGGCTTTGATTGGTCGTGTCATCAACCCACTCGGTCAACCTGTGGATGGTCTTGGTGAAATTCGTACTAGTAAGACTCGTCCGATCGAATATCCAGCACCAGGTGTTATGCAACGTAAGTCGGTTAATGAACCGCTTCAAACTGGTCTTAAGGCGATTGACGCTTTGGTTCCGATTGGTCGTGGTCAGCGTGAATTGATTATCGGTGACCGTCAGACAGGGAAGACATCTGTAGCTATTGATGCTATTCTCAACCAAAAAGGCCAAGACATGATTTGTATCTATGTGGCTATCGGTCAGAAAGAGTCAACTGTTCGTACTCAGGTTGAAACGCTTCGTCAATATGGTGCTTTGGATTACACAATCGTAGTAACTGCATCTGCTTCACAACCGTCTCCATTGCTTTTCTTGGCTCCTTATGCTGGTGTTGCAATGGCAGAAGAGTTCATGTATGAAGGCAAACACGTCTTGATTGTTTACGATGATTTGTCAAAACAAGCGGTAGCTTACCGTGAATTATCTCTCTTGCTTCGTCGTCCTCCGGGTCGTGAAGCCTATCCAGGGGATGTATTCTACTTGCACAGTCGTTTGCTAGAGCGTTCAGCAAAGGTTTCAGATGAATTGGGGGGAGGCTCCATTACAGCTCTACCATTTATCGAAACACAAGCGGGAGATATTTCAGCATACATCGCTACCAACGTGATTTCTATCACGGATGGACAAATCTTCTTGAAGGACGATTTATTCAACTCTGGTATCCGTCCAGCCATTGATGCGGGTTCTTCTGTATCACGTGTAGGTGGCTCTGCACAGATTAAGGCCATGAAAAAGGTTGCAGGTACCCTTCGTATCGACTTAGCTTCTTATCGTGAATTAGAGGCCTTTACTCAATTTGGTTCGGATTTGGATGCAGCAACTCAGGCTAAACTTAACCGTGGTCGTCGGACTGTGGAAGTGTTGAAACAACCATTGCATAAGCCACTCCCAGTTGAAAAACAGGTTTTGATTTTGTATGCTTTGACAAATGGCTTCTTGGATTCAGTGCCAATTGATGACATTTTGGCATTTGAAGAAGAACTGTACGCATATTTTGATTTGCACTACGATGGTCTTTTGGATGTTATTCGCACAACAAAAGATCTTCCTGACACAGATGAATTGAATGCTGCTATCCAAGCTTTCAAAGACCAGTCTGTCTTTAAGTAAAGGAGTGAATGATGGCAGGTTCTCTCAATGAAATCAAGTCAAAAATTGCATCAACTAAGAAAACCAGTCAAATCACCGGTGCCATGCAGATGGTTTCGGCTTCTAAATTAGCCAAATCAGAGCAATTAGCGCAATCCTTTCAGATCTACGCTAGTAAGGTTCGTCAGATTACAACGGATCTCTTGCGTGGAGAATTGATGGCTTCAGATACAAGCAATCCAATGCTGATTCGCCGTCCAGTTCAAAAATCTGGTTATATTGTCATTACCTCTGACAGTGGACTAAAAGGTTCTTATAATTCCAGTATCTTGAAGGCTGTGATGGGGATGATTGAACAGGATCATGACTCGAAAGATGAGTATGAGATTATTGCTATTGGTAGTATGGGAGCAGATTTTTTCCGTGCTCGTGGTATCAATCCTGTCTTTGAATTGCGCGGTTTAGCAGACAACCCGAGTTTTGAAGAGGTTCAAAAAATCATTTCTAAGTCTGTTGAGATGTACAAGAATGAACTCTTTGATGAGTTGTATGTTTGTTATAACCACCATGTCAATAGTTTGACCAGTCAGGTGCGTGTACAACAGATGCTTCCTGTAGAAGATTTGGACCACAATGAAGCAGATGGTTATACAGCTACCTTTGAGTTGGAACCAAACCGTGAGGTTATTTTGGAACAACTCTTGACTCAATATGCAGAATCAACTATTTATGGAGCGATTTTGGATGCCAAAACTGCTGAAAATGCAGCAGGTATGACAGCCATGCAGACAGCGACGGATAATGCTAAGAATGTCATTAACGATTTGACAATCCAATACAATAGGGCTCGTCAGGCAGCGATTACTCAGGAAATTACTGAGATTGTAGCTGGTGCCTCAGCCCTTGAGTAATAGAAATAGAGGAAATAGAATGAGTTCAGGCAAAATTACTCAGGTTGTCGGACCAGTTGTAGACGTTGCGTTTGCAGCAGAAGATAAACTTCCTGAGATTAACAACGCACTCGTTGTATATAAAAATGATGATTCCAAACAAAAAGTCGTGCTTGAAGTGGCTTTGGAACTTGGTGATGGCGTTGTACGGACCATTGCCATGGAATCAACGGATGGATTGACACGTGGGATGGAAGTTCTCGATACAGGTCGTCCCATCTCTGTTCCAGTCGGTAAAGAAACGCTGGGTCGTGTCTTCAATGTGTTGGGAGATACCATTGACCTTGAAGAGTCTTTTCCGGCAGATTTTGAACGTGAGCCTATCCATAAGAAAGCGCCGGCTTTTGACGAATTATCTACTTCAAGCGAAATTTTGGAAACAGGGATTAAGGTTATCGACCTCCTAGCACCTTATCTAAAAGGTGGTAAGGTTGGTCTCTTCGGTGGTGCCGGTGTTGGTAAAACCGTCCTTATCCAAGAATTGATTCACAATATTGCCCAAGAACACGGTGGTATCTCTGTATTTACCGGAGTTGGCGAGCGTACCCGTGAAGGGAACGATCTTTACTGGGAAATGAAGGAATCAGGTGTTATTGAAAAAACGGCCATGGTATTTGGTCAGATGAATGAGCCACCAGGAGCTCGTATGCGTGTTGCTCTTACTGGTTTGACCATTGCGGAATACTTCCGTGATGTGGAAGGGCAGGATGTTCTTCTATTCATCGATAATATCTTCCGTTTCACGCAGGCTGGTTCAGAAGTATCTGCCCTCTTGGGTCGTATGCCGTCAGCCGTTGGTTACCAGCCAACACTGGCAACTGAGATGGGACAATTGCAGGAGCGTATTACCTCAACCAAGAAGGGTTCTGTTACATCTATTCAGGCTATTTACGTACCTGCGGATGACTATACAGACCCAGCTCCAGCGACAGCTTTCGCTCATTTGGATTCAACAACTAACTTGGAACGTAAGTTGACTCAGCTTGGTATCTACCCTGCGGTGGATCCATTGGCTTCGTCATCACGTGCACTTGCTCCACAAATCGTTGGTGAAGAGCACTATGCAGTAGCTATGGAAGTAAAACGTGTCCTTCAACGTTACCAAGAATTGCAAGATATTATTGCCATTCTCGGTATGGATGAATTGTCAGATGAAGAGAAGACCTTGGTTGGTCGCGCTCGTCGTATCCAATTCTTCCTCTCTCAAAACTTCAACGTTGCGGAGCAATTTACAGGTATGCCAGGTTCTTATGTGCCAGTAGCTGAAACGGTGAAAGGCTTTAAGGAAATCTTGGACGGCAAACACGACCATCTACCAGAAGATGCCTTCCGAAATGTTGGTTCAATTGAGGATGTGGTCGCTAAAGCTGCTAAAATGAAATTCTAGAGGTGGCTTATGGGACAAATGACTGTACAAATCGTAACACCAGACGGTATCAAATATGACCATCATGCAGCATTTGTTTTGGTCAAAACGGTTGATGGTGAGATGGGTGTCTATTCTGGACATGAAGAACTGATTGCAGTTTTGGAAATCGGTGAAATGAAAGTGCGTCGTGTTGATGATGAAAACCATGTAGACTGGATTGCGGTCAATGGTGGAATCATTGAAGTCAACAAGGATATTATTACGGTCATTTCTGATTCCGCTGAGCGGGAACGGGATATTGATATTAGTCGTGCAGAACGTGCCAAATTGCGCGCGGAACGTGAATTGGAAGAAGCACAGACTGCTCGTAATATTGATATGGAGATGCGTGCAACAGTCGCCCTCCAACGTGCGATAAATCGTATTCGTGTTGGGAAACATTAATCTATATGGGATTGAACTTGGTTCAGTTCCATTTTTTAATTTCATGGTATAATGGAAACATGGTAATTTCAATTTTACAGTTTTTTAGTCATATATTGTTTATCTATCTGGCTCATCATCTCTTGGTTACAACAGTTGATTGGTCACGGTGGTTGAAGGTGACGGGGGACAATCAGCGTAAAATCAATTTGCTGATTCTCTTTCTGGCAATAGCACTGGGGTACTTAGTCTCGACTTTCTTTTTAGAATTATTGATGGTGGGACGCTCTTTTGCAAATATGTGATTTAAGATAAGAAAAGGATAAGAAATGGATACAATTATTGTTACAGGTAGTAAAAACGGTTTGAAAGGACAAGTTGAGATTGAGGGGGCGAAGAATGCCGTTCTGCCTTTATTGGCAGCAACAGTTCTAGCAAGTCAAGGGCAAACCAAATTGACTCAGGTTCCTATTTTGTCTGATGTCTATACAATGAATAATGTTGTACGTGGTCTGGGAGTTCGTGTGAAATTTGACGAGGAAACAAAGACTATCGATATTGACGCAACAGGTAAACTTGGTAGCGAAACTCCTTATAAGTATGTGAGTCAAATGCGCGCCTCTATTGTTATTCTTGGTCCGATTTTGGCACGCAATGGTTATGCTAAGGTTTCTATGCCAGGAGGTTGTACAATTGGTAGTCGTCCAATAGATTTGCACTTAAAAGGTTTGCAAGCTATGGGGGCTAAAATTAAACAACGAGCTGGTTATATTGAAGCGAGTGCAGAGAACTTGCAGGGAGCTCATATCTATCTTGATTTCCCAAGTGTTGGGGCAACGCAAAATTTGATGATGGCTGCAACTCTGGCGCAGGGCACAACGGTATTGGAAAATGCAGCGCGCGAACCTGAAATTGTTGACTTGGCTATTTTCCTAAACAAAATGGGGGCTAAAGTTAAGGGGGCAGGCACAGAGACAATTACGGTTACTGGTGTAGAAGAATTGACTGGCGCAGAACACCAAGTGGTGCAAGATCGTATCGAAGCGGGTACCTTTATGGTGGCAGCGGCAATGACTGGTGGCGATGTCTTGGTGAAGGATGCTGTCTGGGAGCACAACCGTCCACTCATTTCTAAGATGTTGGAAATGGGAGTTGAGGTGACGGAAGAAGCTGAAGGGATTCGAGTTCGTTCGCAAGTGGATAAGCTTAAACCTGTAACAGTAAAAACTTTGCCACACCCAGGCTTCCCAACGGATATGCAGGCTCAATTTACAGCCCTAATGGCAGTTGCAAAGGGTGAATCTACCATGATTGAAACGGTATTTGAGAATCGTTTCCAGCATTTGGAAGAAATGCGTCGGATGGATTTGCATTCGGAAATTTTACGAGATACAGCTATCATCACGGGAGGACTTGCTCTGCAAGGTGCTCAGGTTATGTCTACTGATTTACGAGCAAGTGCCGCTTTGATTTTGGCTGGTTTGGTTGCTGAAGGTGAAACGATTGTAGGTAAATTAACGCACTTAGATCGAGGTTACTATCGTTTTCATGAGAAATTAGCTGCTTTAGGTGCAACGATTGAACGTGTGAGTGGAGAAGATGAAAATGGATAAGGATAATCTTAGCTATGTTGGTAAAAATTTAATCTTAGTAGCAGTTGTTTTGTTGATTGCTATTTTGGTGTTTATTTTAGGATTAATGGTTGGTTACGGTGTCATAGGAGATGGAGACAATGTATTTGCGGTGTTGTCACCAGCTAAGTGGCAAGAACTAATCGGTAAATTTACAGGAAAGTAGGCTGGACCTGCTTTTTTGATGGAGAGAGAATGGCGAAGAAAAATGTAAAAAAACAAGCGATGAGTCTGCTCAGCTTATTGGCTACGATTGTTGTAGTAGCGGGTGGCTATCTTTTAAGTGATAACAAGAGCAGTAACGTTGCTGATTATTCCTATTATGTCAATCAGTCTAAGGCAAGCGAGAGCACACCTAGTCAGGAACTGGCTAGTTCGGTATTGACAGAAGATGTAAAAAAGCAACTGGGGAATTCGATTGAATGGAATGGCGCTGGAGCATTTATTATTAACGGTAATCAAACGGATTTAGATGCATCGGTTGCCAGTGTTCCTTATGGTGATAATAAGACAAAAACAGTCCAGGGAGAAACGGTTCCAACAGTAGCCAATGCGCTTTTAGCCAAATCTACACGTCAGTATAAGGACCGTGAAGAAACAGGAAATGGTCGAACTTCTTGGACACCTGCGGGTTGGCATCAGGTCCATGATTTAACTGGAGAATATGACCATGCAGTGGACCGTGGGCACCTCCTAGGTTATGCTTTGATTGGTGGATTGTCTAGTTTTGATGCTTCAACCAGCAATCCTAAGAATATTGCGGTTCAAACAGCTTGGTCCAACCAAGCTAACGACCAAACTTCAACTGGGCAGAATTATTTTGAAAGTCAGATTCGGCGGGCCTTGGATAAAAATAAGCGTGTCCGCTATCGTGTGACCTTGGTGTATGCTGAGAGTGAAGACCTTGTTCCTGTCGGAAGCCATCTAGAGGCAAAAGCAGCAGATGGTAGCCTAGAGTTCAATGTGTTCGTTCCAAATGTGCAGAGTGGTCTCAGTATCAACTATCATAGTGGTGAAATCACGGTGAATGAATAAAGAAATTAGTTGCTAAATTGCTTATATTTTGTTAAACTAGAACTAATTGAATAGAAGTCTGTGAGACTAGTACACCTATGGAAACTGTCCAGGGAGTTGAGCCGTGACTGCAAGCTCAATCAGTGAAAGTTGGTCGAATTCACTCACACAAAGACTTAGAACTAAGGTCTGCCTAGCAGATGAAAACGGATGGTACCGCGTGACAACGCTCCGATACGAGTGGTGTCATGCGTTTTTTTATTGGAGGAATTATGTCAAACATTGAACAACAGTTGGCTGAATTAAGCCAAACTACACTTGAAAAGTTAAAAGAAATCCAGCACCAAGGAGAAAAAGAACTTCAAGATCTGCGTGTTGCGGTTTTGGGTAAAAAAGGGTCCTTGACTGACCTGTTGAAAGGTTTGAAAGACCTATCTAACGACATGAAACCAATCGTTGGTAAGCAGGTCAATGAGGTGCGTGATGTGCTGACAGCTGCCTTTGAAGAAACCGCTCAGAAGGTTGCAGCCGCAAAAATTCAACAGCAACTAGCTTCAGAAACCATTGATGTAACCTTGCCAGGTCGTCAGGTTAAGGTCGGAAAACGCCATGTCTTGACCCAGACCTCTGAAGAAATCGAAGATATTTTCTTGGGCATGGGCTTCCAAATCGTTGACGGATTTGAAGTGGAAAAAGATTACTACAACTTTGAGCGCATGAATTTGCCAAAAGACCACCCAGCACGTGATATGCAAGATACCTTCTACATCACAGAAGAAATTCTTATGCGGACCCATACATCACCTGTTCAGGCACGGACCATGGACCAGCATGATTTCTCAAAAGGTGCCTTGAAGATGATTTCGCCAGGTCGTGTTTTCCGTCGTGATACGGACGATGCGACCCACAGCCACCAGTTCCATCAGATTGAAGGCTTGGTTGTCGGTGAAAATGTATCCATGGGGGATCTCAAAGGTACGCTTGAAATGATTATCAAGAAGATGTTCGGTGAAGAGCGTCAAATTCGTCTCCGTCCATCTTACTTCCCATTCACAGAGCCATCTGTTGAGGTGGATGTTTCTTGCTTCAAGTGTGGTGGTGACGGCTGTAACGTATGTAAGAAAACAGGCTGGATTGAAATCCTCGGTGCCGGCATGGTCCACCCACAAGTATTGGAAATGAGTGGCATTGACTCAACCAAGTACTCTGGCTTTGCCTTCGGTCTCGGTCAGGAACGCATTGCCATGCTCCGCTACGGTATCAACGATATTCGTGGTTTCTACCAAGGCGATGTACGATTCTCGGAGCAATTTTGATGTGAGCCCTGTTTCTGATACTGAAAGTATCTAGAAACAGGACGGTAGCCGCTATAGCGGTCTACCTACTCCCCTCACTAGTTCTAAGGTTGAAAAAGTATCGTTTTCAACCTTAGAACGTCGTAACTCCGCAGGAGTGAGTAGAAGGAAATCGTATTAAGCGACTTTCCTAGTTACCTTACTAGGATTTCAAGCAAAAAATATCGTTTTGCTTGAAATCCGTCGTAATTCGATAAAATTAGTAAATTGTTGTTTGAGAGAAACGGTAGCTGCCATAGCGGTCTACCTACTCCTCTCACTAGGTTTACAGCTGAAAAAGTAGTGTTTTCTAAAAAAATAAAGAAAGAAAAGTTATGTTAGTAAGTTACAAATGGTTAAAAGAACTCGTTGACTTTGATGCGACACGCCATGACTTGTCTGAAAAAATGTCAACTACAGGGATTGAGGTAGAAGGGGTTGAGCAAAAGAGCGCAGGCCTGTCTAAGTTGGTTGTTGGTCAGGTTGTGTCTGCTGAGCCAATTCCTGATACCCACCTCAACATCTGCCAGGTCAATGTTGGTGAGGAAATCACGCAAATCGTTTGCGGTGCTCCAAATGTCAAGCCTGGCATCAAGGTGATCGTTGCTCTGCCAGGTGCGCGTATCGCTGGCAACTACAAGATCAAGAAAGGTAAAATCCGCGGCGTTGAGTCCTTGGGGATGCTCTGCTCATTGAGCGAAATCGGCGTGTCTGACTCTGTGGTGCCAAAAGTCTATGCGGACGGAATCTACCACCTTCCCGAAGATGCAGTCGTGGGTGAGCCAGTCTTTTCATACCTTGACCTAGATGACGAGATTATCGAGCTGTCTATCACGCCAAACCGTGCCGACGCCCTTTCTATGCGTGGTGTGGCTCACGAAGTAGCTGCTATCTATGATAGCAAGGTTAACTTCAAGCCTGTGACCTTGGAGGAAAGCGACAAGAAGGCCAGCGATGTGATTGAAGTAGCCATTGAGTCAGACAAGGTGGCTGCCTACACAGCTCGTGTCATTGAAAATGTGACCATCGCACCGAGCCCACAGTGGTTGCAAAACCTGCTCATGAACGCAGGTATCCGCCCGTTCAACAACGTGGTGGACATCACTAACTACATCTTGCTCTACTTCGGTCAGCCAGTGCACGCCTTTGACTTTGACAAGTTTGACGGCAAGAAAATCGTGGCTCGTCAGGCAAAAGAAGGTGAGAATTTGGTAACGCTTGACGGTGAAGAGCGTGACTTGATTGCTGATGACATCGTCATTTCCGTTGGGGACAAGGCGGTTGCCCTCGGTGGTGTCATGGGTGGTGCCAACACAGAGATTGACGACAACTCTAAAACGGTTGTGCTGGAAGCTGCCCTCTTTGACGGCAAGTCTATCCGCAAGACCTCAGGTCGCCTCAACCTTCGCTCTGAGTCCTCTTCTCGCTTTGAAAAAGGCATCAACGTGGCAACCTTGACGGAGGCCATGGACACAGCAGCTGCTATGATTGCGGAATTGGCTGGCGGTCAGGTCTTGTCTGGCATCGTTTCTGCGGGTAGCGTGGACACATCGGATGTCCCAGTCACAGCGACCATTGATTACGTTAACCGCTCGCTCGGGACCAATCTGGACTATGCCCAAATCGCAGACATTTTCCGTCGTTTAGGTGTGGAAACAACTGGCGATGCAAGTCAGTTTACAGTCGCAGTACCGCGTCGCCGTTGGGACATTCGCATTCCAGCAGACTTGGTGGAGGAAATCGCTCGTATTTATGGCTACAATAATCTGCCGACTACTCTTCCGAAAGAGGATGGAACAGCAGGTGAGTTGACCCTGACCCAGAACATCCGTCGCCAAGTTCGTAGCATGGCAGAAGGTGCAGGACTGACAGAAATCATTTCCTATGCCTTGACAACGCCTGAAAAGGCTGTGGAGTTTGCTGCTCGTCCAACCACAGTCACCGAACTCATGTGGCCAATGACGGTTGACCGCTCTGCCCTCCGTCAGAACATGGTGTCTGGTATGCTTGACACAGTTGCCTACAACGTGGCTCGTAAGAACAAGAACTTGGCTCTTTACGAAATCGGTAAGATCTTTGAACAGTCTGGCAATCCAAAAGGGGACCTGCCACAAGAAATCAACAAGTTTGCCCTTGTCTTGACTGGTTTGGTAGCTGAGAAAGACTTCCAAACACCAGCTGTGCCAGTTGATTTCTTCCATGCCAAAGGGATTTTGGAAGCAATCTTTGGTCACTATAAGTTGGCGGTTGATTTTGTAGCCACAAGTGAGATTGCAGCCTTGCACCCAGGTCGGACAGCTGAAATCCATTTGAATGGGGCGGTTATCGGCTTTGTCGGTCAGGTACATCCTCAAACGGCCAAGGACTACGGTATTCCTGAGACTTATGTGGCTGAAATCAATCTGGATGCGATTGAAGAAGCTCTCCAGCCTGCTCAGCCATTTACCGAAATCTCCAAATTCCCAGCGGTTAGCCGTGATATTGCCCTGCTTTTGAGCAGTGATGTCAAGCATCAGGATGTCCTGAATGCTATTGCCGGTGCTGGCGTCAAACGCTTGACTAAAGTGACCCTCTTTGACGTTTACGCGGGTAGCAATATTGAGGCTGGTAAGAAATCGATGGCTTATAACCTGACCTTCCAAAATCCTGCGGATAGCCTGACGGATGAGGAAGTGGCTAAGTACATGGAGAAAATTAGTAAGGCTTTGGTAGAGCTTGGTGCTGAAATTCGTTAACATGTAAATCTTGTGAAATCCTAGTCAGCGGGCTAGGATTTTTTGGAGGGAAGTATGAACATTCAAGATATTCAAGAAAAATTTTTTCGAGAAGGCAAGCTTATCGTTATTCCTAAAAAATTAAAAAGTAAGCAGGTCTTGTTTGCCTATTTACAAGAAGAGTTGGCTAAGAAAGGCTCGGCATTCACAGAAAAAGAAGTCAATGCCTTTCTAGCTGAAGTCTATGATGATTATGCTATATTGAGACGCTACTTGGTGGACTACGGCTACTTGTCGCGTGACCAGTATGGTTTGGAATACAGAATAGAAAAAAAGAGATGATTGCGGTCATCTCTTTTGTCTTATACTCTTCGAAAATCAAAATTATCCGTTGTCAACTTGCCTTGATGAACTCTAGTTCTATCTTCGCCTTCGTTTCCTAGGCTACTTTTGATTTTCATTGAGTATTACAAAATAAAAGGTTCAATCTTCAACTCTATCTGGTTGCCATACTTGGCTAGTAAATCGTCTGCCAGGGGATGATAGAGTTCTCGTAGTTGTTCGATCTTGTCAGGAAATTGTTTGCCGATATAGTCAAACTTGCGTTCGATGGTTAAGAAAAGTTGGTGGAAGAGTTCGTTAATCTCATTCAAGCGGGCAATCATTTCTTCGTCTTCTTTGAGAAAATCAGGGATTTCTGAGCGATTGTTGACAAAACCGTCGATGAGTTTTACGGGGAAAGAGCCGTATTCTAGGACAAATTCGTACATGGGTTTCTCCTTGCCTTACTATTGATAGGACTATTGTAGCATAGATTAGAATGTGACAAAAGAATTTCAACTTTATTGTAGTTTAAGTTTTGTTTAATTTTATTTTCAGTTTCATTTAAAGCTAGGTCGGTAAACTATATCTTGTAAACAAGACAGGGACCTGTCAAAATTTAGGATAGAAGAGGCACAATAATGAAAACAAGAATCGTACAAAAGCAGTTTAAGCGTAAAGAGACTAAATATATCGTTGATAAAAAAACTTTTGAACTTTTAGAAAAGGAACTTCGTCAGTACATGATGGCAGATGAGTTTGCGACATCAACGATTACCAATATCTACTTTGATAATGAAGATTTTGATATGGTTCAAGATTCACTTGCCAAAAAGAATGGACGTGAGAAAATTCGGATGCGTGTCTATGATGTGACACCATCTGAATCGAGTCAAGCTTTTCTTGAAATCAAGAAAAAAGAAAATAAAATTGGCTATAAATACCGCTTAACTTCAAACCCTGTTTCTGTAACAAATTATGTCGAAAATGGAGTGATTGATTCCACAATTAAGGATGATAAGGTAACCTCAGAACTCGAAATGTTGAGAGAACGCTACGGTACTATTAAGCCGAAGATGTATATCTACTACGATCGCGTATCCTATAAAGGAATCGAAGACAAAAAAGTTCGTCTCACAATCGATAAGAACTTACTTTATCGAGACTACGATGTGGATGCAATGGAAGGTAAATTTGGTAAGAACCTATTAGACCCAACCAAAGTAATCATGGAAGTAAAAGTTCCAGAAGAACGACCAGACTGGTTGGTAGCCCTGCTCGAAAAATACCAAATCGAAAAGCAATCATTTTCAAAATATGGCAATGCCTATAAGCTTGCCCACAACATCACTGGAGAGGAAGTAAGCAAACATGCAGCTGTTTAATAGTATCTTTTCAACGGCCAATAGCAATATTACCTTAGCGCAAATGTCCATGGTTTTTGGAGTTAGTCTATCCATGGGGGTACTCTTAGCGGCTGTTTATAAATATAAATCTAATTATACAAAGGAATTTGTCATCACACTAAGTCTGATGCCGGCATTGATTGCTGTTATTATTGCATTAGTTAATGGTAACTTGGGAGCGGGTGTTGCAGTAGCAGGGACTTTCAGTCTAATTAAATTCCGCTCAGCAGCAGGTTCTTCAAAGGAAATGCTTGCAGTCCTCTTAGCGATGGCAATCGGTCTAGCGACAGGGATGGGCTTCCTAGGTTTGGCTGTCTTCATGACGGTCATCCTATCTGCTTGTATCTTGATTTTTGAAAATATCAGCTTTGCCCAAGTCAATCAAAATCGTCGTCATCTCTTGGTGACAGTGCCAATGAATTTTGACTACGATCAATTTTTTGAAAATCAATTTGGTAAATCTTGCAAGCAGTCTGATTTATTATCCCTTAAATACAAAAAGAAAAAAGAAGCACTTGTTTTAGAATATCAAGTCCTTCTTGATAAGAAAATTACAGATAAACGTTTGGTAGATACAGTATTGTCAGCCGGTCCCTTGGATGTCGTATTAAACAAGCAAATGCCGAAGAAGAAGTATTTGTAATATCAAAGAAGCCCTGGATTTCCAAGGCTTTTTTCGTTTTTTATTAGCTTATTCTTCATAAAAATCAACACTGTAATCAAGCAGTTTGTCCCCATCATAGCGGAAGCAAGCGGAAAAAAATGGTTTGTCCTCTAATAGCCATTCTTGAAAATGCCGGTCGCCCTCCCAAGTTGGTTTGGACAAGACTTGGTCATAGGGAACCCACTCTAAGTCACCTTCATTGCAGTCAATAAGACTTCCTTCAAAACCAGTTATCTTAAAGACATAGGTGTACCAGTCTGTGTTTGGAGTAAAGTCTGGGAAGGTTATCACTCCTTTTAGAGCATGCTTTGTTACAGTAAGCCCAGTTTCCTCAAAGACTTCACGAATAGCGCAAGCCTGTGGTGTTTCGCCAGGTTCCAGCTTGCCACCGACCCCAATCCATTTTCCTTGATGGACATCGTTTTCTTTCTTGTTTCGATGAAGGAGAAGAAATTCCTTGCCATTATCAATGTAGCAAATCGTAGCGAGTTGGACGGGTTTCTTGGTCATAGAGGCTCCTTGTAGTTGATTTATCCTATTATACCACAAAGGTGGGAGTAGGGACACCTGCTTGGTGCTCTGGTAGGGGACAGTTTTGGGATTAGCATACTGAAAGCCCTTTTCTGAAAACAGTTTTTGAGGTATAATAAGAACATCAAACTATTTAGGATGCACTATGTCAAAACAAGAACAAATCGAACAAACAATTTATCAATTATTAGAATTATTGGGTGAGGACCCGAATCGTGAAGGTTTATTAGATACGCCTAAACGGGTCGCTAAGATGTATTTAGAAATGTTTAACGGCCTAGAAGAGGATCCCAAAGACCAATTTACAGCTGTCTTTTCAGAAGGTCATGAAGAGGTTGTTTTGGTCAAGGATATTCCTTTTCATTCTATGTGTGAACACCATTTGGTACCCTTTTATGGCATTGCCCATGTAGCCTATATTCCGAGTAAGGGGCGGGTGACAGGTCTTAGCAAATTGGCGCGTGCAGTGGAGGTAGCAAGTCGTCGCCCTCAATTGCAGGAGCGTTTAACTCATCAAGTTGCTCATGCCCTTCAAGATGCCCTTGAACCAGAAGGCGTTTTTGTCATGGTCGAAGCAGAGCATATGTGTATGAGTATGCGTGGTATTCGCAAGCCAGGTAGTAAGACAGTGACCACAGTTGCCCTTGGCAAATATAAGGAAGATGCTATTTTGCGCCGTGAACTCTTGTCCATGATTCACAATAAATAGGAGGTTCTATGTCAATCGAACAGTTAGCGAATCAAGTAACCATTATGGGGATTCTCAATGTGACGCCAGATTCATTTTCAGATGGTGGTCACTATAATGAAGTAGAAGCAGCCCTGGTACAAGTAGAAAAGATGTTGGCTGACGGTGCGACCGTCATTGATGTTGGTGGTGAGTCCACTCGTCCAGGTGCAACATTTGTGTCTGAAGAAGACGAGATTGCTCGCGTGGTTCCGATTATCCGCGCTATCAAAGAAAACTATGACTGTCTTGTCAGCGTCGATACCTATAAAACAGGAACTGCACGTGCAGCCTTGGAAGCAGGCGCAGATATTTTAAATGATGTCTGGGCAGGACTTTATGATGGAGATATGTTAGCCCTGGCTGCGGAGTACAAGGTACCAATTATTCTCATGCACAACCAGAAAGATGAAAGCTATGCGGATGTTGTTGGAGAGGTCAAAAACTTTCTAGCTGAGCGTGCCCAAGCAGCACTTGATGCTGGTGTTTCCGCAGACCAGATTTGGTTGGATCCAGGATTTGGCTTTTCGAAGAGTGTCCAACATAATCTGGACCTCTTGCAAGGTTTGGAACAGATTACTGCTCTTGGTTATCCCGTTCTATTTGGAATATCTCGTAAGCGCGTGGTGGATTATCTGCTTGGGGGCAATAGTTTACCAACTGACCGCGATCAAGCAACGGCAGCCTTATCTGCCTGGGCAGTCCAAAAAGGCTGTAAAATGGTCCGTGTTCACAATGTCGCTGCCAACCGTGATATCGTTAAGGTTTGGGACCAATTGACTTCTGGAGGTCAACATGGATAAGATTTCTCTCAATAAATGCCGTTTTTACGGCTACCATGGTGCCTTCAAAGAAGAACAAGTTCTTGGTCAAATTTTCACAGTTGACTGTGATTTGTTTGTTGACCTGACAGCAGCTTCACAAACTGACAATTTAGAAGACACAGTTCACTATGGTATGGTCTTTGAAACCATTAAAGCAGTTGTGGAAGGCAAGCCCTATATTCTCATTGAAAAGGTAGCAGGTGTTATTTGTCAGGAGATTTTTGATCAATTTCCAAAGGTGGAGAAGATTCGCTTGGCCATTTACAAGGAAAATCCGCCCATTGCTGGACACTATGATTCTGTCGGAATTGAATTGGAGCGTGAACGACCATGAAGTATCTAGCCTATCTCAGTATCGGAGGGAACATGGGCAATCGGCAAGCTTATTTACAGGCAGCCCTAGACAAATTAGCCAGTCATCCAGGTTGCCAGCTTGGCTTAGTTTCCAACATTTATGAAACTCCAGCTTGGGGCAAGACCGACCAGGCTGATTTCCTCAATCTAGCCTGTCAAGTGTATACTGATTTGTCTGCTCAGGATTTTCTAAGCGTTTGCCAGAACATCGAACAAGAGTTGGACAGAGTACGGATTGAAAAATGGGGACAACGGACCATTGATTTGGATATTATTTTTTGGGATGAGGAGAAGATTCAAGAAGAGAATCTGATTGTTCCCCATCCCTACGCCCATGAAAGAGCATTTGTTCTCAAACCTCTTGCTGAGATTGCTTCTGATTACCGTCACCCAATTTTGAAAAAAGTGGTATCGGACTTGCTTGCAGAACTAGGGGAACAAAAAGATATAAAAATTTTCAAATAGTTGCCTCTGATACTAGGTTTATTAGAGGATAGAATAGATAAAGGAGTTTTATGACAATTTTAGCAACTTTAGGAGTTTTATTGGCTATTGTAGCTATTGTTTATTGGACATCAAAAAATTTACATGTGATCATTGCTGCACCACTAGCTAGTTTAATCATCATTCTGACCAATCAGATGAATGTTTTGGAAGTTATGTTGGGCAAAGAGCAGTCTTATATGGCGGGCTTAGCAGGTTTTTTGATTAATAATTTTGCCATCTTTATGTTGGGGTCTATCTTGGCACGTTATATGGAGGCAAGTGGAGCTACGCAGACGATTGCCAATAGCATTTTGAAAGTAATGGGAAAAGATAGTCCCTATAAGGGCTTGTTAGCCATCACTTTGATTGCTTCTATTCTGACCTATGGTGGTGTGAGTATTTTTGTAGTCATTTTTACCTTGCTTCCCCTTTCACGCCCCCTCTTTAAAGAGTTGAATATCAACTGGGCACTTTTTCCGATTCCTGTCTTTTTGGGAGCAGGTACCTATACGATGACAACTCTTCCTGGGGCACCTTCCATCCAGAATGTCATTCCGACAAAAGTTTTGGGAACTAGCTTGACCGCGGCACCCGTTATCAGTTTGGCAGCCAGCTTGACGCTATTAGTATTTGGCTTGCTCTACATGGCCTACTGCCTCAAGAAAAGTCTAGCAAATGGAGAGACGTATACGGAAGAAGAGGATGAAACTGCAGTAGTGGGAGCTGATAAGACACCAAATCTATTTTTATCAGTCTTGCCTCTATTCAGTCTTATTGGGACGATTTTCCTAATGAGTAAAACTCCGAATGTCCTGGCAATCGGATTGTTGGTCTCTATCCTTCTATCAGCCTTGATTTTTTATCCATATCTGCCAAATCAAAAAGAAATTTTGAATGCTGCGACAACAGCATCTATAGTGCCTGCTTTTGCAACTTCTAGTACCGTAGCATTTGGGACGGTGTTAACCTTGTCAGCAGGTTTTGCAGTCATTCAAGAATGGATTCAACAAATACCAGGATCACCGCTAATCAGTTTATCTGTTTCGACAGCATTGATTAGTGGCATTATCGGTTCATCTTCTGGTGCGATAGGTATTGCTTCAAGTAATTTCCTTCCTGCCTATTTGGAAATGGGGATTAATCCGGAGTTGTTGCATCGTGTAGTAGTTGTTGCATCGGCTATCTTGACAGTTATGCCTCAGTCTGGTGTGATGATTACCTTCCACAATCTTTCGAAATTAAGTATGAAACGTGGCCTCAAGTATTCGTTTATCCTAGTGACAGTTGGGCATTTGTTAGCCTTACTTGTGATTTTACTGTTGGTACCTTTGCTATATTAGGATTGATTAACAAACAAATAAAAGCCCTGCCAATGGGCAATATCATTCAGTTAAAACCTCTACTCCAATATTTATTCGGGTAGAGGCTTTTTCTTTATAATATAATAATCAACGAAATCCAAAAACAGTAAGCTCTAATCTTCTATAGTTATTTAGCTTTTATCAGATACTAAACAAAAACTAAATAACTACAAATTGAGTATAAAAGACTATAATAGCTCAAAAGGAAGGTTAAAAAAGTAGGAATTCTCCCTATAATTCAGGGAAAATTCCTATTTTTTATTATGGATTATGCAAATCAGAGATTTTTTCAGTAGCTTCGTTCTGAGAGGCTTGCTTCTTTGAAATTTGATGGAAAATAACAGTCCAATTTTCATGACGGCGCCAAAGTGATGTATGAACATAATCACCAATTTCAAACGTAACTAATTTTGATTTATGGCTAATAGATGTCATTTGGTAATTTGATAAATACGTCGTTTGGATGGGGTGGTCGGCAAGCATCTGAGTTTTATTTCGGTAGTGGCCTTTGGCATCAATTAAGAGATACTGATCGTCAATCAATTCTTCATATCCATTAGCATGTGCTTGTATCTCTGTTTCAAAACGGAAGAGTTTGTCATACACATGCTCATACATCTCATCGTGTGGAATTTCAGATGGTTCTACGTGAATATCCACATCAAAAACTCCATGTTTGAGTGTTAGGAGTTGCTCAACCTGCTCAGTCACTTCATGACTTTCATAAACGGATAAGTCTGGATTCATTTCTAAAACAACATCAAGGTAGATATTGGCTCCATAAGTCCGACCACGTTGTGATTTGACAGAAACGATTTTTGGGAGTTTGAGAATATCTTCCTCGTACTTTTTCAATAAGTTTTCATCAAATCCATCAGATAGGGTAAAGAAGCTTTCCATAAAAATATCGTAGGCTGTTTTTAGGATAAAGAAGGTAATGATGATGGCTGCAATTTTATCGACAATAGGGAAGTTGAAAGCCGCAGCAAAGATTGCGATAGAAGTTCCTATGGAAGTGACTGCATCGGATAGATTATCCTTGGCAGCTGCTTCTAAGGCCTTGGAACGTACTTTTTTTGCCAAGCGGTTATTATATAAATAAACAGCTAACATAACTAGTGCAGAAAAGATTCCGACAATAGCCCCCATAATGTCTACTTCGATAGAAGAATTGCTGATTAGTTTTTGGAGGGTATCATAGAGTACTTGGAAACCAACGACAAACATGATGAAGGATGTAATCAAGCTTGCTAAATCTTCCATTTTCCAGTGTCCAAATTTATGATCGGTATCAGCTGGTTTCTGTGCCATTTTTAGTCCAATAAGTACAGCGATATTACCGATAATATCAGAAATATTATTGAAGGCATCTGCTCGTAAGGCATCTGAATGAAAGAGCTGTCCTGCAACGAGTTTGATACCTGATAAGATAATATAGGCACCGATAGATAGCAAGGCACCACGTTCAGCAAGTTTTAAATTGGTTACGTTTTGGTTCATAGCATCTCCTTTGATAAGTTTTCATTTTAACAAAAAGGCCCCTTATTTTCAAGGGGTTAGGCTGTTTTTTTGCCTGTTCGAAGAACCTTATAAAGGCGTAATAATATTGTTCCGCTGGCCATACCGATGGGAATGACTAAGGCTAAAGTTAAGACGGTAGTGATATTGGTTAGGGCTTGAGCGTGGTCACCAGAAACGAAATAAGTCGTGGTCATGTAGGCTCGATAGCCTGGAACAAGCGGTGCTAGGATGGCAAGTGAAAAAATAACAGATGGTGTTTTAAGCAAAATACTCATGATTTGACTAATGCAAGATCCGATAATTGCTGCAAGGAAGGTTGCAATCAGTACATTAGTTGGTCCTAATAATGAAAGATAGATGAGCCAGACTAGCATGCCTAGGAGTCCACCAGGGACTAGCATTTTTCTTTGAACATTGAGAACAATTAAGAAGGCTGCGATAGCGATATAAGAGGCGAGTGCCTGTAATAAGAAGTTAACTGGTGTCATAGATTACCTCACAAGCATAAAGGCCACAGTTGTACCTGCACCGAGCGATAAAATAATAAGCGCTGTTTGGAAAAATTTGGTCATCCCTGTATTGATATGATTGGTCATAAGGTCTCTTACAGCATTTGTAAAAGCAATCCCTGGTACAAAAGGCATGACTGCCCCTGCGTTAATTAAGTTGGGATTAATGGGGAGAGTAGTGGTTGCGCTTAATAAGTAGGAGGTAAGTGAGAAGACAAAGGCGCCAACGAAGGTGGTAACAAAATCAATTCCAACGTAGCGCTCGACAATCAGTGAGATAGGGAAAGCCAAAGCCGTTGCGAGGACAGCACCTGCTGCATCTAAAAGAGAACCTCC
This sequence comes from Streptococcus sp. 2020WUSS084, assembly GCF_044427445.1. Classification (NCBI taxonomy): domain Bacteria; kingdom Bacillati; phylum Bacillota; class Bacilli; order Lactobacillales; family Streptococcaceae; genus Streptococcus; species Streptococcus sp. 2020WUSS084. Next base: position 87,134 of record NZ_JAOTGC010000009.1, read on the forward strand.
GAACATGATGGTAAAAAATGGTGCGGCTACTACGGCAGCTAAGGTTATTTGGATATTGTTATAAGGTGGCTTTTGTTGTTTGATTGCATTTAATTGGCTCCATGCTTCTTCTAGGCTGATTTCTTCATTGGCTAGGGAACGGGAGATTTGGTTGACGTCACAAACTTTCTGCATGTCATAATTTGAATTTACGATGCGTTTCATACGCGAAATATTCGTATGGTCGATGGAGAAAAAGATAGCAGCAGGGATGGCAAGGACATTGGCCTGTTCAATTCCTTGTGAATGTGCAATCCGAATCATGGTATCTTCAACTCGGTGAATTTCTGCACCGCTTTGTGCCAAAATGGCACCAGCGAGCATGAGCACGTCTATGACCAAGTTTAGTCTAGGAGTGTTTTCCATAAGTAAGTGCCATCCCTCTGCTAGTTATTTTCTTAATTATAACAAAATATAGGTGTAGGCAACATATTTTTTTAATAGATAGGCAAAATAGTTGAAAATTGTTCGGATTGTAGTATAATTGACTCATCAATGATTGATTAATCAATCAAAAGAGGTAGATAATGCAAGAAATGGAAGATTTGTTATACAGATTGAAAGTGGCAGATGAGACGATTTCCAATCTTTTTGAAAAGCAGTTGGGAATCAGTTTGACACGCTATTCAATATTGCAAACATTGCTAAAAGATGCACCCTTGCATCAGTTGGCTTTGCAGGAGAGGCTTCAGATAGACCGCGCAGCGGTTACGCGTCATCTCAAATTGTTGGAGGAGAGCGGCTATATCATTCGCAAGCGAAATCCCGACAATCAGAGAGAAGTACTTGTCTGGCCAACTGAGCAGGCTAGAGAAGCGCTAATCACGAATCCTTCTGCCCACCACCAAGCTATCAAAACTTCGATGAATCAGATTCTAACTGTTGAGGAGAGCGAGCAATTCCTAGCCACTCTTGATAAACTGTTGATTGGCTTGCAAAATCTACCTATATAATTTTTTGAGAGGAGACATTATGTCTATTTTTACCACTATTCTAGCTAGTATCGTAGCTATTGAGCACCTATATATCATGTATTTGGAAACCTTTGCGACCCATTCAGACTCTACTAGTCGCGTATTCAATATGGAGAAGGAAGAATTACAACGTAAGTCTGTGACTGCATTGTTCAAGAATCAAGGAATTTATAATAGCTTGTTGGCGGTTTTCTTGTTCTACGGTATTTTTACTGGTAATCTAGAAATTACAAGCATTTTTGTTCTATATGTTATTGCTGCAGCAGCTTATGGTGCTATTACAGCAAGTCCAAAAATTATCTTAACCCAAGGTGGACCAGCTATCTTAGCATTGATCTCTATTTTGTTGTTTAAATAAGTTAAAAAGCCTTCCGTGAGGAGGGCTTTTTGCAATTACCGAATATTCAGTTCCCCATCTGGTGTAGAGATATCGAGGTAATTTGTAGCTTTGGGATTAATATAGTTTGGAAGGTCAATTCCCAGATTATTTTGACTGGCATCTATATGGATGTCAGTTTTTGTTTTGGAATGAAGAGAAATGTCGATTGAACCACCGTAATTACTGATACTATGTCTTCCTTCTAGTTTTAGGTTTTCAGCTTTAAAATCCCCATCCTCAATCGTTAAGCTACTGCCAACAGTATCGGAAATGTCTTTCGGACTTATTAATGTGGAATGATTGATTGCTACTTCTCCATTGAGGTGTGACAAATGAGCAAAGCTGAGTTGACTGTTTTCAATCAACATATCCCCATCTTCTACAGTGAGTTCAAGATTTTGAATAGTTACTTTATCCAGATAAAGGTCTCCTTGAAGGTTGCCTGAGAGTGTTTCGATTGTGCTATTTTTAGGGACCTGTAAGACAGGTTGGTAGTAGGCAACATTCTGGTCATTGACAAGATTTAAGATAGGTTCGAGTAAACCATCATAAGTAACGATGCCTTGATAGGCACTAGAAATGGTTAATTTCCCACCTTGGACTTGGTGACTGAGGTGGTCGATGTCCTTATGCTGATTTCGATAGTAGTGGAGGTGGAATTGGTTGTCAGGCGAGGGCATAATGGACAGTTTTTCATTGACCTCTATAGAACGAATATCCGTAAAGCTTGCCGTTTGGGGCTGAAAATAGTTTTCTGCAACAGTTTTCATATTTGTCCAACCACCAGCAAAGTAGCCGATTAGGCTGAGAATTGTTCCAAGAGTGAACAGGCTCAGACTGATTTTCGTAAATGGTTTAAGCTGTTTCATAATAGCCTCCTTTGCGAATTTTTCTTTGTATCCAATGTAAAACAAGCAAGAAGGTTTTGCTTCCAAGGTCTAGAGTGAATTTACTACCCAATAGAGTGAGGGCCAAGCAGATGAGGGCCAGGCCTGTGAAGAGGAGGGAGGTAGACCATGATAGTGTGAAGAGGTCAAAGGCGAGGAGTAGCTGGGCGATTGCTAGACTGAGGAGGACAATCCAGAGTGAGATAAGGAGCAGAAAGAGGCTAAAGATGATTAGGAGAAGGGTGATGAAGAGGGCGACCAAGGTGATTGCTAGGGGGACGCCGATTGGGGCGGCAAGGATAGAGAGGATGGTCAGCCAGACCATATTGCGGGTATTTGGCTTATCCTCAGTCTTCTCTTTATCATAGAGATTGGCTAGGATTTCATGGGCGGCTTCTTTTGGACTGCCTAGCTCTTGAATAGCTTGCTCATCGTTTTCCTTTTCGTCAAAATATTCATTGAAATAGTCCAAGGTATCTTGAAAATCTTCTTTTGGTAGGTTTTTGAGATATTTTTCGAGTTTCTGTAAATATTCCTTGCGATTCATGGAAACCTCCTTTATCCCACACTAAGCCGGCAGTCTTGACAATGAATAACTAGCTGAGCAGGGCTATTTTCTTGCTTGTAGCTGAGATGAGTGATGTCACCCTCTTTCATCATTGTAAACGCCTTATCCTTTGGAAGTTTAAGGCTAGAATCTTCCTCCCAGATGTCCAAACTGATGTCTGTACTTGGTTTATAGGTTAAGACAGAATCTTCAGCCTGGCAGTTAAGGCTCTTTTCAAGGACAAAATCCTTCAACTTCCAGACGCAGTCTTCTAAGCGTATGGTTGCATTTGCTAGGTTAAGGCTTGTCAGAGTGATAACAGCATCGCTGGCTTCCAATTTTAACTCGCTCAGCTGTCCATCTGAGATAGTTAGTGTAGAGTCTTCTAAGCGTAGAGCAGAGCTTGGGCAGCTCACTTTCGTCATGCTGATACTGCTATCTTTTGCATTGATGACTAGCTGTTCGCTCGCCTGCACAGTCGCCATCGTCAGACTACTATCTGTCGTTTTCAGATTGAGATTGGTAAGGGGCAGGATTTTTTTAGGGATTTTGAGAATAGCAGAGCTGGTTTGATTGTTTGAGAAGTAGAGGTGATTAGGGGTAGGCTTGCTAGATATGTACAAACTATCTTGGACTAGTTGATAGTCAAAAGCCTGGTAGCTACCATCTTCTGAAACAGGATTGTGCAATAAGACAACTTCTCCGTCGTAACTTTGAACACTAAGAGCCTGATCTTCGAGAATAATCTGTAGATTTGAAAAATCAGGTAATTCTTCAATCTTCACCGTCAATTCAATTCTTTCCCTAGCTTGATAGGCTGAATGTTTGAAATTGTTGAAAAAATTCTCCCAGTCAAATTGAAAGTCAAAATCAAAGTTGAAATCAAATGGTTTAGATGAATGTGGACTTGCTTGGTCTTTCTCGGTGATTAGGGCATCTTCAGGTAGATTGGCAATAATTTCTTTTGCTGCTTCATCAGGTGTTCCTAGCTCTATAATAGCTTCCTCGTCGTTATCCTTTTCGTCAAAATACTCATTAAAGTAGTCTAAAGCCTCCTGTCTGGCACTTGGATGAAGTTGAAATAATGCTTGTTCCAGTTGGTTCAAATAATCTGCGCGTGTCATTTTCGTAAGCTCCCTTCTATAATTCCGTCAATATGGTCTTTGTAGCTATTCCATTCACCCTGCAGGAAGGGGAGGTGTTCACGTCCAGCAGGAGTGATGGTATAGTATTTCCGCTTTCTCCCTTGAAATTCTTGGGTGTAGGTGGTGACATAGCCAGCCTTTTCCAATTTTTTCAAAATAGGGTAGAGTGTGGATTCCTTTATATCAGCAACTATCTTGATGGTTTGGCTGATTTCATAGCCGTAGGAATCCTGCTTTTCCACGATGGCTAATACCAGAAATTCTATCAAGATAGAGGATACGGGGTAGTACATAAACTCACCTCTTTATCTTTATGTAATTATTTTATATATAAATTATATACCTATTGTTTAGTAAAATCAAGCGATTATATAAAATTTTTATATATCATCAAAATTCTTTTCTATATGCTATACTAGTTTCATGAATGAACTTGAATTATAGTCACTAGTTTATCTTTGATTACTTCGACGTAAGAGGAAACTCCGTTTCCTTATTTCCAACTTCAAACACTCCACTGGATTGTTTGAACTCGCTTTGCCGTACTTCAGTACAGCCTGCAGCTCGTTGCCTTGTACTAAAAGCAAACTAAATGACTATAATAGCTCGTGCTCTTGGTTTTATCTTTGTTATCGGTTTAGGTTATACATTAAAAGCCAAAGGGATTGTTCGAAGGGAGGATGCGACAATCTTTTCTAGCTTAGTGATGAATATTACGCTACCAGCTTCTCTCCTTGTAGCTTCAGCGACAGCCCAAGTATCTATAGATTTATATGTTCCCTTCATATTAGGAATTCTTTGTAATCTTTTTTGGGATATGGTGGGATACTGGGAGGCAAAGAAGTCTGGTCAACAGACTTCCGTCGGTCTTATGCAGCTATCAGGCTATAATATCGGAACCTTTACACTCCCATTTGTGCAAGCTTTTTTTCCGCTATCTAGTCTACTAAGCGTTATCGTATTTGATGCGGGGAATGCAATCATGGTTCTAGGTGGGAATTACAGTATCGCAGCTGGTGTGGATGAAGAGCAGGAAAGAATGACCATTGCAACTTTTATAAAGAATCTTTCACGCTCAGTTCCACTAGTAGTCTATCTAGTTAGCCTATCGTTAGCAGTCTGTTCTATCAAACTTCCACGCGAACTTATCTCTGTGCTGACGATAGCCAGTAACGCCAATCCTTTTTTAGCCATGCTCATGTTGGGAATCTTGCTTGATTTAAAATTGAATTGGAAAGAAATTAGTCGATTGGTCTATCTTCTCTCTTTGAGGCTGGGTGCAAATATTCTAATAGCAGGAGTCATTTATTTTCTTCTACCTATTGATAAAACGATGAAAATCATGTTGCTGGTCTGTCTAGTCTCTCCGATTTCAGTCATGTCCCCAATATATGCATTAAAGTTAGGTAGTCGCTCAGCTGAACCTGCCAATGTTAACTCCTTATCTATTTTGGTCAGTCTAGTCATGATGGTTCTTCTTATTTTTCTATTTGTTTAAAAAAGCCTCCGCGTGTGCGGGGGCTTGATTGTATATTATGTGACTTTTAGTCCGTCACGCTCCGTAAGGTGCGTGACAAATAAACCACCCGCTATGCGGGTGTGCGACGAAGGTTATACCAAAAAAACTCCAAACGCGATACAATAAAGGTGTTCAAGCCTATTGTAAAGCGAGAGGAGAAAAGTATGGCACAAAAGGCACATAGTTTATCACATACAAAGTGGCTGT
>NZ_JAOTGC010000010.1:0-79079 GCF_044427445.1 Streptococcus sp. 2020WUSS084
AAGAAAACGACTCCGAAAGAAGTCGCTTTTATCGAAAATTGGATTAACAACTACCCTAAAAAATGCTTGGACTACAAGTCGCCAAGTGAATTTCTTTTGGGTGGCTAACTTCAACTTGAAATTTGGGGAAAATAAACCATTCCTAAAAATTGTCTGACACTTTTAAGGAATTATGCTATACTATTGTTATAAAAATCACAAAGGAAACGATATGAAACTGCAAAACCTTCAAGTTGGACAATCTTATTTAGTCAAAGATTGTCTAACGCAAGATGATATTCGTAAACACTTAGCGCACTTGGGTTTAAAAGTCGGAGAAGAGATTCGCATCATTTCAAAAACCAAGACCAATGCAATTTTCCAAGTCAAGGCAAGCCGTCTAGCCCTAGACAGAGAAATTATTGAATCTCTGGTTTTAATAGAAAAGTCAGCTACGGAAATAATCAATCTATCTGAGGCACCTATTGGTAGCTCAGCTAAGGTCATGGACATCTATGCAACAGGTGCACTCCGTCGTCGCCTCATGGATATGGGACTTACAAAGAACACGCAGCTATTTCTCAAAAAAGTCGCTCCCTTGGGCGATCCAATCGAAATTACCTTGAGAGGATATGAGCTGACACTACGCAAATCCGAAGCGCAAATGATTGGTGTTCAAATCACAAGCGAGGTGAAGAAATGACAAAACACATCGCCCTTGCAGGAAATCCAAATAGCGGAAAAACAACTCTTTTCAACCTCCTAACAGGAACCAACCAACGTGTTGGTAACTGGCCTGGAGTCACCGTTGAAAGAAAATCTGGAACAATCAAAAAGCGAAAGCATTTACTAATTCAAGATTTACCAGGTATCTACTCGCTGTCTCCCTACACACCAGAAGAACGGGTTGCCAGAGATTATTTGATAGCGAAACAACCAGCTGCTATCCTCAACGTCCTTGATGCAACAAACTTGGAGCGAAATCTCTATCTAACCTTGCAGTTATTAGAAATGGGCCTTCCTATTGTTATCGCCCTCAATATGACAGACGCCCTGAAAAGTCAAGGTCGCTCAATAAACAGCGACCAGCTCTCCTATCAACTGGGAGTTCCTGTACAGCCTATCAGTGCACTAAAAAAGCTAGGTATATCCCAGCTCCTCCATGAAGTAGAAAAAATTACCAATCAGCAAGCCGAGCCAATCTATCCTCAGTATGATAAGCAATTTGAAGCCGGTCTCGCCCAAGTTATTGACCTATTATCGGATTCCATCCCAAATCATCAAAAACGCTTCTACGCCATTAAGCTACTCGAACAAGATCAAGTCATTCTAGACCAATTGCAACTCAATGCACAAGACATGCTTGATTTGACCGAAATCATTGCCATTTTGGAAAAAATTTACGCAGACGATATGGAAGCCATTATCGTCAATCAACGCTACCAATTTATCGAGAAAATCACAGAACTGGTCACAAAAGACAGCGATAAAGCTTTTAACCTGTCTGATAACATAGACCGACTTGTTACCAATCGTTTTCTTGCCCTCCCTATCTTTGCGGCAGTCATGTGGCTGACCTACTTCCTGTCTATTCAAACGGTTGGCACAATGGGGACGGACTGGGTGAATGATGTCCTCTTCGGAGAGCTTGTTCCAGGCCTTATTCAGGAAAATCTAGATCGATTTGAAATCGCTGGCTGGCTACAATCTCTGGTCCTTGATGGCATTATTGCAGGATGCGGAGCCATTCTCGGTTTTGTACCACAAATTTTCGTCCTCTTCGTCTGCTTGGGAATCTTGGAAGACATCGGCTATATGAGCCGAGTCGCCTTTGTCATGGATAGGATTTTTAGACGTTTTGGTCTATCAGGCAAATCCTTTATTCCCATGTTGATTTCCACAGGCTGTGGCGTTCCTGGAGTCATGGCAAGTCGGACTATTGAAAATGAACAGGACCGAAAAATCACCATTATGACAGCAACCTTCATGCCCTGTTCTGCTAAACTTCCTATCATTTCGCTGGTAGCCGGTGCTTTCTTTCCTGACAATCCTTGGATTGCTCCAAGCGCCTATTTTGTCGGTATGGCCGCCATCGTCCTATCCGGAATGGCACTAAAAAAGACCAAGCAGCTCGGTGGAGTCGCAAGCCCCTTTATCATGGAATTACCATCTTATCACTTACCGAAACTCAGTACGGTTCTCCGGTATGCATTCGATAAGGCACTTAGTTTTATCAAACGAGCTGGTACCATTATATTTGTGACCAACATCATTATTTGGTTCAGCAGTTCCTATAATTGGTCCTTACAAATGGTAGAAACAGATGAGAGTATCTTAGCCTCCATTGGACGCAGTTTTTCTCTCCTCTTTGCCCCACTTGGTTTCGGAAATTGGCGAGCAACTGTTGCAGCCATTACAGGTCTCTTAGCCAAGGAAACCGTCATTGCCACCTTTGGTATCCTCTATAAATTAGGAGAAACAACCGAAGAAAATCCCGAACTCTGGGGGCTTTTACAACAAGACTATACAGCATTATCAGCCTATTCCTTCCTAGTCTTCAATCTCCTCTGTGCCCCTTGTTTTGCGGCTATTGGTGCCATTCACCGTGAAATGGGAGAAGCCAAATGGACATGGATTGCTATCGGTTTCCAAACAGGTTTAGCCTATGCAAGTAGTTTGGTTATCTATCAGATTGGTCTTGTACTTATCTACGGACAATTACCAACCGTCTGGACATTTATCGCTATCTTTCTAATTATCACAGCCATCTACAGCCTAGTGAAAAAACCAGCCAATACTCTTCCAATCGTCACGCTAAAAACATTAGAAAAAGGAGAATATTAATGCCCACACTTATCCTCTTTCTCATCATCGTCATCTTATTTTCTCTTGCTATTCGCAGTCTCATCAAAGGAAAAGGATCCTGCGGAGATTGTTCCTGCGACTGTACTATTAAGCAAGAGATGAACGAATCTTCTCACCATAGACATCCATAACAAAAAGGTCTGCACAATAATGAGGCAGACCTTTTTACATGTAGCTTGTCTATTAAATTTTTAAGTAGCGGTTCATGGAAATGACTGATCCCAAGGAACCAATAATAATACCAATTACAAAAAGTGCGCCAATCATTCCTGGAACAAAGACATTCATACTAATCAGAGACAAATCTTGACTAGCAAGACTAGCATTTACCGAAGTATAAATCATCTTATAAAGAGAATAGACTAAAGCAGAAGGCAAAATAGCTCCGAGGAGACCTACCCAGGCACCTTCCCAGAGGAATGGTCCACGGATATAACTGTTTTTAGCACCAACCAGACGCATGATCTGAATTTCACGGCTACGAGAAATAATGGTAATTCGAATAGTATTGGAAATCAAGAAAACAGCAGTAAAGAGCAATAAGCCAGTTGCTGCCAATCCCCATGTACGAACTAGATTAGCTAATTTAAAAATACGTTCCGTTTCAACTTCCCCATCGCGTACCTCTGTAACACCATCAATTTTAGCAATCTCTGCTGCAACAGTTTTTACATATTGCGGTTCAGTCGTATCAATGATATAAGCATCGTAAAGTGGATTGGCATCTCCTTGGAATAGGTTCCAAGTATCTCCCAAGGTAGCTGTTAATTTCTGCAACTGTTCATCCTTACTTGAATAAGTAACAGATTGTACATTTTCTAAGGCTGTAATCTGATTATACACCTTTCGATAATCTGGATTAGCTACCGTCTCTCCTGCTTCGTTCACAATCGTCTCAGCTTGATCGGTTGAGTTCGCTCTCAAATACACATTGATGCGTACATTCTGTTCCAAATCCGAAGCGAGCTTTGCTGTGTTCAAAATAACTGAAGCAAATAGACCAACCAAGGTAAGGGTAATGGCTACAGATGAAATGGCTGCAATCGTCATCCAACCATTTCGCTTCAAACTCTTCAATGACTCAATAAAGTGTCTAAAAAATCGATTACTCATCGTATCCATATTCTCCTTCCGCTTCATCACGTACTACACGACCATCTTCAATCGCAATAACACGATGACGAAGTGTATTTACAATCTGACTATTGTGTGTCGCCATCAAAATCGTTGTCCCCTGCAAATTGATTCGCTCCAATAGATTCATGATTTCCCAAGAGTTTTCAGGGTCCAAGTTACCAGTTGGCTCATCAGCAATCAATACTTTAGGATTATTTACAATGGCACGGGCAATAGCAATCCGCTGTTGCTCACCACCTGAAAGTTCATTTGGGAAAGAACGAATTTTGTGTTTCAAACCAACCAAATCTAAAACTTCCATTACACGTTTCTTGATATTCCGTGGTTTTTCACCGATAACTTCCATCGCATAAGCAATATTTTCAAAGACAGTCTTTTTAGGTAAGAGTTTGTAGTCTTGGAAAACCACTCCTACACTACGACGTAGAAGAGGAACATCTCTCTTTTTAATTTTTGCAAGGTCAAACTTACCAACCTTTAGACTCCCCTTATCGAGCTTTTCCTCCCGATACAAGAGTTTGATAAAGGTTGACTTACCTGCACCAGAAGGACCTACAATGTAGGCAAATTCTCCCGCTTCAACATTGACTGATACTCCGCGAAGGGCAGTCGTTCCGTTTCCATATTTCTTGGAAACGTCTTTCATTTCTATTATTCCCATAGGATTTCCTGTCTTAGACAGTCCTTTCTTTAGATTTGAGAACGTTTTTTTCAAAATACAGTCCGTATTCTCTCAAAAAACTTCCTTGATGAGCGAAAAACTATCTCTTATTTACAAGCACTTCACTTGTAAATACAGGTTCTTAGCTAATTCGCCATTTTAAATAAGCATCTATAAAGCCGTCCAAGTCTCCGTCCATAACCTTATCGACTTGAGCCACCTCATAACCAGTACGGTGGTCTTTTACCATAGTATAAGGCGTAAAGACATAGGAACGAATCTGACTTCCCCAAGTAATTTCTTTTTTATCTCCCTTGAGTGAGTCGACCTCTGCAGCCTTCTTCTCCTGCTCCAATTGATACAATTTAGCCTGCAAGAGTTTCATTGCACGGTCTCGGTTTCCATACTGAGTACGGTCAACTGTGGACTGAGTCACAATTCCTGTCGGAATGTGCGTCAATCGAACACCCGTTGAGACCTTGTTGACGTTCTGTCCACCAGCACCACCTGAACGGAAGGTATCCATCTTCACTTCATCATCTCTGATTTCAATTTCAATGGTATCGTCCAACTCAGGCATTACCTCTACAGATGTAAAGGAAGTATGACGACGCTTAGCTGAGTCAAAAGGTGAGATGCGCACCAAACGATGAACACCCATTTCTGACTTAAGCAAGCCATAGGCGTTTGGACCAGTAAAGCTTAGAGTCACGGACTTAATACCTGCCTCATCACCAGCTTGATAATCCAATGTTTCTACTGTAAAACCTTTGGCATTTCCATAACGCTGATACATCCGCAGGAGCATTTCTCCCCAGTCTTGTGCCTCTGTACCACCCGAACCTGGATGGATTTCCAAGATAGCGTTATTGTGATCATAGGGTTCTGACAAGAGCAAGGTCATTTCGTAAGCAGTCATGGTTTTGTCCAATTCCACTAACTTTTCAACCAACTCATCCCGCACAGACTCATCTTCTGCTAGAAAATCTAGCAAAATTTCAGATTCATCATATAAATCCAACATCTGATGGAAATTTCCATAAGTATTTTTTAATTCATTCAACTCCTGAGACGTCTTCTGGGCTGCCAAATTATCATTCCAGAAATCTGGCTCCGTCATCTTGTTCTCAAGAATGGCAATCTCTTCTTCCAGACCTTCTAAGTCAAAGAGACCCCCTAAAAGAAGTTAATTTTTTGCCAAGTTCTTCAATCTTTTGGCGAATTTCTGCTGTATCCATATACACCTCATTTTTATTCATAATCTTTATTATATCACATTTGCAAGTCCTTGACCATGTTGAGAAAGGCCGCTTGCTCTGCTATGACATCATCATTGTCTGATGAAATACCTGCGATAAAGGAAACCATCTCATCATTGGGCTGTTTGACCAATTGCCCCAAGGCCCAGATAGCCGTTGCCATGTGGACCGGATTTTGTTTTTTATCGATGATTTCTAGGAGTTTGGGAATGGCAGAGCGGTCATTACTATTGGCCAAGGCTATGATGGCATTGCGCTGGAGAATGTTTTTCCCCCGCCAAGAACCAGCAATCATGCCAAATTTTTCCTTGAACTGCCCATTTGACAAGTCCAAAAATGGAATCAGCTCTGGCTCAGCCAAATCTGGATCAATGTCTACAACAGGTGGACTGGAAATTCCTTTATTGTATGGACAACAAATCTGGCAAATATCACAACCATAGATGACCGTCTTGATTTTCTTACGAAACTCCAAGTCCATCATCCCCTTATCCTGTGTCTGAAAAGACAGACAACGGCGGGCGTTCATAGTCGTATCCCCTAACAAACAAGATGTTGGACAGGCTGCAACACAACGATTGCAATCGCCACAGTCGTAGTCCACTGGCTTATCAGGCTCAATCTCAAGGTTGGTCACCAACTCGCCCAAAAACATATAGGAACCAAATTCCTTAGAAATAACCAGGCCATTCTTACCGATAAAACCAATGCCTGCTCGTCTGGCAACAGCAGTATCCACCAAGGCACCCGTGTCCACCATGGCCTTGTATTCCAAACCATCCGTCAGTTTTTCAATCCCCCTCGCCAAGCGCTCCATCTTATCTTGCAAGATATAATGGTAGTCTAGGCCCCAAGAGCTAGGTGTAATCTTTCCACGTTTGTATTGGGTCTTCTGCGGTTTGACAGGCAAATGTCTAGGATAAGCTACCGTGATAGAAATGATGGTTTTAGCTGATTCTAACGATAATTTGGGACGGATACGTTCTTCAATGTTCTTATGTTCAAAGCCTGACGAACGCCCCTCTTCCTGACTAGCACGAAGTGATTTCTCCAAATAAGCAAAATCATCAGCCGTTGTAAAACCAATCTTCGAAATTCCGATTTCCTGAGATAATTTAATAATCTCTTCCTTAATATTCATTATATTCATTTTAGCAAACTTTGGATATATTTAGCAAGACCTACATAGCTAAATAAGTTATTAATATAACAAAAAACGTTAGCGCAAAACAAAAAATATTCATACGAACATAGGCCTTCTCCCGCCAAATACTGGTCAAGACATACATGACATTAATACCGATTGCTCCCCCTAAGCCGTTAGCCAGTAAATCAGTTATATCTGCAACTCCAAGCAAAAGAAAATATTGCAGAACCTCAAAACAGAGACTCACTAACATAATCAAACATAGATTAGCCACCCACGATGCCTTGCGAAATAGCATTTCCATATAAATACCAAAGGGAATAAAACTTACAATATTAAATAGAATTTCTGGAAAATCCAGCACTCCATCATAGACTGCTGTTCCTGCAAACGGAATTAAGTTTATACTAGCATAACCATAGCGTCCATATAAGATGCTCAAGTCCATCTTAAAGACAATCATCCAAGTAAGTAAAAGGAGATAGGCAAAAAATAAAAACATACTCATTTTCTTTGTCTGCATAGAAATTCTCCTCTCAACTAGCATATTTTATCATTATATCATAAATGCCGTTCCATAAAATGTCACTTCTGTGACAAAGCTCGTTCCATATTACAAGTACTTTACATCCTGCTAAAAAACAGAAAAGGAAGACAATACCAAGCCTCCCCTTATTCAAAAAAATATCTTACTTAAAATGTCTGATTGCTATGCTGAAAAGCCTTATATTGATGGATTTGTAGCATCAAACGCTCAAAGTTCGCCTCCTTACATGCTCGCATGATTAAGAAGCAATCAATAAACTTCCACAAATAAAGTCCCAAAAATAACAAGAACCCAATCAAGATAAATAGCGTAACAAAAGATACTGCAAAAGCAATCAGCTTGGCAAATCCCAATTCTTTATTCCCGACATAAAAACGGTCGACACCAAACTCACCGAAGAAAATAGCCAAAATAAGAGCGACAAGAGGGTGACGCATCTCAACCATCATAAGAACGTTTAAAGCCTCATCATCTAAATCTTCTAGTTCTTTTTGCAGAATGAATAACTTATCAGATGGCAAATAACTGCTTTTACTTAAAATATAATTCTGAAGATAATTCATATAAACTCCTACCTCTTCAAAATTATAGCAGTTTCTTATTCTTCAAGCAAGCCTACAGGGGAAAACAGTGCCAGAAATCGTTTACATTTTTTCTTTTTTTGCTATAATGAAACTAGATTACAAGGAGGTTCATATGAGAGTTACTATTCATTATCCAAAACCTATCAAACAACCATCCTCCCAAAAACTTCCACTCCTGGTAGATGGAAAAATTGCTGGGACAGTTACTCAAGGAAAAATTCTAAGCTTACCAATTACACAATCATCTGTTACACTAAGCGTTCGAGGGGATAAAAAATCAAGCATTCAAGTTAAAGACGGCGATAGGGTTCAAATAATAGAAAACAGTAAGTACTTCACCCTTTACTATTTCAGCTTGGCTATCCTTCCAATTGTCATCTTTTTCCAATTTTCTACGATGATAAAGATAATCCTACTTGCTACATCTCTAATCTTTACATTTTTGGGACAAGTAATCTTCCCAAAATACATTATCAGTACAGAAAAAAGCTCAGACCACTAAATCTGAGCTTTTTCAAATGATATAGTCTTCAGTTTGCTTTTAGTACAAGGCAACGAGTCGCAGGCTGTACTAAAGTACAGCAAGGCGAGTTAACGAAGTAATAAAAGATAAGCTGAATAACTATAATTAGATAGCTTTTTCATCCAAGCCCAACTTACGTTGAACAAATTTAACAATTTCTACAACGACAACCATGAGACCTGAACCGATTACTGTTACCATCCATTGAGTTGGTGTCAAGATAGATACCTTGAAGAAGGTATTGAATCCTGGAATCACAACAGTCGCCATCAAGAGCAAGAAGGCTGCTACGATAGACCAGTTAAAGAGCTTGTTCTTGAATGGACCAACGGTAAAGATAGATTGGTAGACAGACTTAACGTTGAAGGCATGTACCAACTGAATCAACCCAAGAGTAACATAGGCCATTGTCAAGGCATCTGCATGGATTTCTTCATAAGTGCTGTGTTCTGGGTAAAGCAGTGCAAAACCATAGACACCAAGTACCAATGCTGTTTGTAGAATACCCTGATAGACAATAGAGCTCAAGACACCACCTGAGAAGAAGCTTGAGTTACGACCACGAGGTTTGTGCTGCATCACACCTGGCTCAGCAGGTTCAACACCAAGGGCAATCGCTGGAAGTGTATCTGTTACCAAGTTAATCCAAAGAAGATGAACTGGCTCCAATACGTCCCAACCAAAGAGGGTTGCAAGGAAGATACACAATACTTCAGCAGTGTTAGCTGACAAGAGATATTGGATGGTTTTTTGGATGTTTGAGAAGACCTTACGTCCTTCTTCTACCGCTACGATAATAGTCGCAAAGTTGTCATCTGCAAGGACCATATCAGAGGCACCTTTAGATACTTCCGTACCTGTAATCCCCATACCGATACCAATGTCGGCAGTCTTAAGTGATGGCGCATCGTTAACACCGTCACCAGTCATGGCAACAACCTTACCATCATTTTGCCAAGCTTTTACAATACGAACCTTGTGTTCTGGAGATACACGAGCATATACAGAATATTGCTTGAAGACTTTCTGGAACTCTTCATCCGTCAATTCGTTGAGCTCTGCACCTGTAAATACATGATCTTCTGTATCGTTTGGATCGATGATACCAAGACGTTTTGCAATTGCTTCAGCAGTATCTTGGTGGTCACCTGTAATCATGATTGGACGGATACCAGCTTCCTTAGCGACACGAACAGCTTCTGCTGCTTCAGGACGCTCAGGGTCAATCATACCAACCAAACCTGAGAAGATAAGGTCGTTTTCAACAATGTCAGATTCCAATTCAGGAATAGCATCCACATACTTGTATGCCATCATCAAGACACGAAGGGCTTGTTTAGCCAACTCTTTGTTTGTTGCAAGGATAGCTTGCTTATCTGCATCGGTAATCGGACGGATTGTACCGTTTTCTTCAATTTGCGTTACACGTTTGAGCAATTGGTCTGGTGCACCTTTAACAGCTACGAAGAAGTTTCCAGCAGCTTGTTGGTGAACGGTTGACATCAATTTACGTGTTGAGTCAAATGGCAATTCAGCCACACGAGGCTCAGATACCAAGACTTCACGAACGTCAAAGTTTTGATCCAAACCAAATTGAACAAGTGCCGTTTCAGTTGGGTCACCAATCAATTTACCAGTTGGGTCAACTTTTGTATCGTTGGCAAAGTTCATAACACGAAGCGTTGTATTGCTTGCATCCAAAGCTTCTTTAGCATCCACCAATTGACCGTTTGTATAAACTTTTTCAACAGTCATCTGGTTCATCGTCAAGGTACCAGTCTTATCTGATGCGATGATTTCAGTTGAACCAAGTGTTTCAACAGCAGGCAACTTACGGATAATCGAGTTACGCTTAGCCAAGACCTGTGTACCAAGCGAAAGAACCACTGTAACAATAGCTGGCAAACCTTCAGGAATGGCCGCAACCGCAAGAGCTACAGAAGTCATAAGAGCAGGTAAGATACCTTCTCCACGTACAAATACCGAAACAGCCATCGTTACCGCAGCAATTACAAGAACTGCATATGTCAAGACTTTTGATAACTGGTGCAAGTTTTGTTTCAATGGTGTATCAGTCTCATCAGCATTGGCAAGCATACCAGCAATATGACCAACTTCAGTGTACATACCTGTATTTGTAACCACACCAAGACCACGGCCGTAAGTAACGTTTGAGTTTTGGTAAGCCATGTTGACACGGTCACCGATCGGTGCATCTTCAGCCAAAACTGCTGACAAATCTTTATCAACTGGTACAGACTCACCTGTAAGAGCTGCCTCTTCGATTTTGAGGGAGTTAGCTTCCAACAAACGCATATCGGCAGGAACAACATCACCTGCTTCAAGCAAGACGATGTCACCTGGTACCAAGTCTTTAGAATCAACTTCGACTACATGATTATCACGAAGCGCACGCGCAACTGGGCTTGACATGTTTTTTAGCGCCTCAATGGCTGCCTCAGCTTGCCCTTCTTGATAAACACCAAAGGCTGCGTTCAAGATAACCACGGCCAAGATGATAATGGCATCTGTCAAACCGTGTGAACCTTCTGTAATCACCGTCAAGATTGCTGCTACAATCAAGATAATGATCATCAAGTCTTTAAACTGATCCAAGAATTTAGCTAAGAGTGTGCGTTTTTCACCCTCATCCAATTCGTTACGACCGTAGTCTGCTAGACGTTTGCTTGCCTCATCACTAGACAAACCGTCCAAAGAAGACCCCATGCTTGACAATACTTGCTCTTCGCTCTGTGTATAAAACAAATCGCGTTTTTGTTCTTTTGACAATTTCCTTCTCCTTCTCGGTCTCTTTTTTACCTAACAAATAAAAAAGAGACCTGTCTTATTAAAACAAGTCTCGCTATTTAATATATTGCCGGAAACAAGTCGGATTGACGACAATATCACGGAATTTTCCGCTAGCTACTCCCTCGATTTGTTAACTATTATATCAAAAATCCCGAGAAATTCAAGAATATTTTTCTGGAAATAAGAGATTATTTCCACGAGATTTCCAAATCATAGGAAGCAAAAACTTGCTGGTTCTCCAATCCCTTTAATTCATATTGCAACTGGACACTTTGATCCGAACGGTTTAATTGGTAACGTTTTGTATCGGTCACAAAATGCTGGATTCCTAACGGTGTAGGAATGGTCACAATAGCTTCTTTACCAGAAATAAATCGCATAATAGACTTCGGAGTGGAAAAGCGTGTCATCACTAACTCTTCTTCGTCACATTTTATGACAACTTTTTCAGCTTCATCGTTACTATAAATGAGATAGAGAGTGCCATCTTTGTCCTTAACTTCCACTTGAAATTGCTGATCCACTACCTCAATCTGCCCGTCCAGATCAATTTCATTTCGTAAATAAATATCCATAGGTCCTCCTACTATTTTTTAATACTAGTAACAAAGGAAGAACGAAGCAGAGTAAAGCCTGTATACGCTGCAATGAAGACAACCAAAATTTTTAAATTATTAATATCTAAATTTGATAAGAAGAAAGCGGCTGTCAAAACACCCAGCACCCCACCGACAATGATTCCTGGAACTCCTGGCCAGTTTACTCGTCCTGATTGGATAAACTGCTTGGCACCCGCTGTCATAATCATAGCAGCATTCAACATCATGACCGGAAGAGCAACCGCTGGACTAATTCCCATCAATGAGAAGAAAATTAACTCAGGAGCATAGTTACCCAGCCCCATACTCATCAGCATTCCCACCATAAAATCAAAGACAATACCAACAGCCAGTTTCCAACCAGTTAAGCCTTTTACTTCATTGGTAAGAGCTGCGCCAGGGTTAGTAATCATGCGATAGACCATGAAACAGGCTGCAATAATTAGCAAAATCCCAAGAATTCGTTGAACTTTCTTTGTATCCCATTTTTGAGTTACCTTGGCACCAACAAAGGCACCCGTAAATGCCGCTACTGCCATAGCAATCAGAGTGACCATGTCAACCTCAACTATCGTAATAAACAATAGCGCCTCTACTAAGACTGGTATGATGTGCGCCGTTGTCATGGTCGCAGGAATTTTACGATCGTCTTCCACCAACTTTGTCAGTTTAAACATAGTGGTTGTCGTTGCAAAGGTTCCAATCCCCAAGGTGTCTAGCAAATCAGTAACATAACCGATACCAAATCCTGTCCAAAATTTCTCTTTTAGAGAAATATCGTGCTTTTTAGCATAGGATAGAATTGTGTAAAGCATCCAAAGAATCAGGGCTACAATAAAGACCTGAATAGTTAATAAGATAATTTGATTATTCATTTCTCCATTATACCAAAAGATTCCATTGGGTACATAGCAATATCCTTGTGTTTTAGAAAAATCAGGAATTTATCTCCCTTTTTTGTTATAATGAAACTATGATAGAAAAAGTATTTCGCGATCCAGTTCATAACTATGTACATGTTGATCATGAGCTGATTTATAAACTTATCAATACAAAAGAATTTCAGCGACTACGCCGCATCAAGCAACTAGGGACTACTTCCTATACCTTCCATGGTGGCGAGCATAGCCGCTTTTCGCACTGCCTTGGTGCCTACGAAATCGCCAGACGGATTACTCAAAAATTTGAAGACAAGTATCCACAAATCTGGGATACAAATGAGTCCCTATTGACCATGGTTGCTGCGCTACTCCATGATGTCGGACACGGAGCCTATTCTCATACCTTCGAGCGTCTATTTGATACAGACCATGAGGAAATGACCTGTGCTATTATTACTAGTCCAGAAACGGAGATCAATGCTCTGTTGAAACAAGTTTCGCCTGAGTTTCCAGACAAGGTTGCTAGTGTTATCAAACACACCTATCCAAATAAACAGGTCGTTCAACTCATTTCGAGCCAGATTGATGTTGACCGAATGGATTATCTATTACGAGATTCCTACTTCACTGGTGCGAACTATGGTGAATTTGACCTAACTAGGATATTACGTGTCATTCGCCCGACAGAAAATGGAATTGCCTTCAAAGAATCTGGTATGCATGCAGTAGAAGACTACGTTCTCAGCCGCTACCAGATGTACATGCAAGTCTATTTTCATCCAGCAAGCCGCTCTATGGAAGTCCTATTGCAGAATTTACTCAATCGTGCCAAACTACTATATACTAGTGAACAGGAGTTTTTTGCACGAACTTCACCTCGGCTATTACCTTTTTTTGAGCATCGTATCCGTCTAACCGACTACCTCAGTCTGGATGATGGAGTTATGAATACTTACTTTCAATCATGGATAGATGGACCAGATCGTATTTTATCTGACTTAGCTCAGCGCTATATCAATAGGAAAGTGCTCAAATCCATCACTTTCAAGGCCGAAGAAGAGGAAGCTTTGGACCGCCTGCGTAGCCTGGTCGCAGATGTCGGTTTTGACCCAGAATACTATACTGCTATTCACCACAACTTCGATTTGCCGTATGACATTTACCGTCCGAATGCAGAAAAGAAACGGACTCAAATTGAGATTTATCGCAAAGATGAAACCTTGGTAGAACTATCCTCTCTATCACCAATTGTTCACTCCCTATCAGGCACAATCCACGGCGATAGCCGTTTCTATTTCCCAAAAGAAATGTTAGAAGAAACAGGGATTTTCGCACCTCAAATAGCTGATTTTAACAACCATATACATAACGATCATTTTATAATTGGAGAATCAAATGAGCATTAAACTTGTCACCATCGATATTGATGGTACACTACTAAATAGTCAACACCAAATTACAGCTGAAGTACATTCAGCAATCCAAGAAGCAAAAAAAGCAGGCGTTAAAATTGTTATTGCTACTGGTCGCCCCATTTCCGGTGTTCAAGCAATTTTAGAAGAACTCAATCTTACAGAAGCAGGTGACTACGTCATCACTTTTAACGGTGGCTTAGTCCAAGATGCAGCAACTGGTGAGGATATTGTCAAAGATACCTTGACTTATGAGGATTATCTCGACATCGAATCTGCTGCCCGTAAACTCAAGCTCCCAATGCATGCCAGCACCAAGGAAGGTATCTATACTGCCAACCGTAACATCGGTAAATACACCATTTACGAATCAACACTAGTAAGTGCACCCATTTTCTATCGCACTCCGGAAGAAATGGCTGACAAGGAAATCATCAAAACAATGATGGTTGATGAACCAGAAATTCTTGATGCTGCTATTCCACTTCTACCGACCAGCTTGACTGAAAAGTACAACGTAGCAAAATCAGCACCATTTTATTTGGAAATCACCCCTAAAACTGTTAACAAGGGACATGCTATCATTCATCTAGCTGAGAAGCTTGGACTAACAATGGATCAAACCATGGCCATCGGTGACCAAGAAAATGACCGTCCAATGTTGGAAGTTGTTGGTAATCCTGTTGTCATGGAAAACGGAAATCCTGAATTGAAGAAAATCGCCAAATACATTACGAAGTCAAATGATGAGAGCGGTGTAGCCCACGCTCTTAGAGAATGGGTACTGAAATAGCCTCTTAAAATATCAAAAAAAGCATCGAATTCAAAATCCGATGCTTTTTGTTGTTAGAAGTTCAACAAAGCCAAGAAGCTTTCTGCTTCAAGTGATGCACCACCAACAAGCGCACCGTCAACGTCTGGACATGCCATGTATTCAGCAACGTTTGATGGGTTTACAGAACCACCGTATTGAACGCGAACTTTGTCTGCAACTTCTTGACCGAAATCAGCAGCAACAACGTCACGAACAGCTTTACACATGTTTTGTGCATCGTCTTTAGTAGCTGATTTACCTGTACCGATTGCCCAGATTGGCTCATAAGCAATAACAAGTGATGCTACTTGCTCAGCAGTCAAGTCTTTCAAAGCTGCAGAAACTTGAGCACCTACGAATTCTACTGCTTTACCAGCTTCGTAAGTTTCAAGTGACTCACCACAACAGATGATTGGAGTCAAACCGTTACGGAAGATTGCATGAGCTTTTTTATTAATATCTTCATCAGTTTCGTGGAAGTAATCACGACGCTCTGAGTGACCGATAACAACATAGTTAACACCCATTTCAGCCAATACTTTTGGAGATGTTTCACCAGTGAAGGCACCAGCATCTTCAAAGTAGCAGTTTTGAGCAGCAACTTTCAATTCAGAATCTTTAGCGAACCACAACAAAGCATTCAAATCTACAGCTGGAGCTGCGATAGCTGCTTCAATTTTGTCGCCTGCAGGCAATTTTCCTGCAATTGCCTCAACGAAAGCTTGTGCTTCTTGAGGGTTTTTGTTCATTTTCCAGTTACCGGCAATGATTGGTTTACGTGACATTTCACTTACCTCTTCTATATTTATTGTACAAGGTACATTATAGCATAAACTTAGCTAAGATTAAAGAATTTCTGTGCATTTTATGAATACTTACAGAAAAACTCTCTACCCGAAAGTAGAGAGTTACAATTAAGTTGTCTGACTATAATTGTTATTTCTGGGAACTCAATCGAATTAAGCTTCGATTTCTGTAACCATACCTGAACCAACAGTACGTCCACCTTCACGGATAGAGAAAGTAGTACCTTGTTCAACGGCGATTGGGTGGATCAATTCAACGTCGATAGTAACGTTATCACCAGGCATTACCATTTCAGTACCTTCTGGCAATTTGATTGAACCAGTTACGTCAGTTGTACGGAAGTAGAACTGTGGACGGTAGTTGTCGAAGAATGGAGTGTGACGTCCACCTTCTTCTTTAGTAAGGATGTAAACTTCACCTTTGAATTTAGTGTGTGGGTTGATAGAACCTGGTTTAGAGATAACTTGACCACGTTCGATTTCATCACGTTGTACACCACGAAGAAGCACACCAACGTTATCGCCGGCAAGACCTTCGTCAAGTTGTTTACGGAACATTTCAACACCAGTAACAACTGCTTTAGATTTTTCTTCTTGAAGACCAACGATTTCGATTTCGTCGTTGACACGAACAGTACCACGGTCGATACGTCCTGAAGCTACAGTACCACGACCAGTGATTGAGAATACGTCCTCGACTGGAAGCAACAATGGTTTGTCAGTGTCGCGTTCTGGTTCTGGAATGTACTCATCAACAGTGTTCATCAATTCCATAACGATGTCTTCGTACTTAGAGTCACCTTCAAGAGCTTTAAGAGCTGAACCTTGGATAACTGGAAGATCATCACCTGGGAAATCGTATTCTGAAAGAAGGTCACGGATTTCCATTTCAACCAACTCAAGCAATTCTTCATCGTCAACCAAGTCAACTTTGTTCATGAAGACGATAAGGTGTTTAACACCAACCTGACGTGAAAGAAGGATGTGCTCACGAGTTTGTGGCATTGGACCGTCAGTTGAAGCTACTACAAGGATCGCACCGTCCATCTGAGCAGCACCAGTGATCATGTTTTTAACGTAGTCCGCGTGTCCTGGAGCGTCGATGTGAGCATAGTGACGTTTTTCAGTTTCGTACTCAACGTGTGCAGTGTTGATAGTGATACCGCGCTCGCGCTCTTCTGGAGCAGCATCGATAGACGCATAGTCTTTAGGTTGGTTAACTGATGAAGGCAAGCGACGTGCCAATACAGTTGTGATAGCTGCTGTCAAAGTAGTTTTACCGTGGTCAACGTGTCCAATTGTACCAATGTTAACGTGTGGTTTACTACGATCGTATTTTTCTTTTGCCATTTTGGTAAAAGCCTCCAATAAAATATATTTTATAGATAGACAGTAGGCAATACAGTCTAACTTTACCTTACTATTCTATCAAATTGTAGCAGAATTGCAAGCATTTTCTATCGTTTTTTATTTTATCCATTTTCTGCAAGGACTATTAGCTTCGCTCATAACTTTTTTTATCATCCCATTTTAACCTATTACTCAACTAAAAATACCTCACTTCCATAGGGATATTGATGTTACCATAGCTACAAGGTATCACAAATACGAGACCACTTCGACAGACCTTTCTCCATTCAATCATCCTACGACTCCCTGATAAGCCTCTTGCTATAGGTATTGAAAATATATTGACTATTTTCACTTAATGATGCAGTTGATAATAAGGCTGAATAGGAATGGACGCGCCAATACTAGAAGAATAAATCCAGTCCTTGCCTTCCAACTGAGCAAAATCTTCTGCTTTTCCTGTTAGGATAATGCCTGCAAATTCTAGCTTATCAATCTCTTCTTGTTTAGTAAAGTCAGTGCCACCAAACTTATCGACAAAGGCCTGCAAGTCATTCACAGGTATGTCCAGATACTGTGCTCGCTCCTGATCTCCCGATTCTAAGAACTCTTTCATAAAGTCCATACCTGTCATATAGTCTCCAGGCATATCCGAAAAGACTAGTTGAATATCCTCTGGATCTAACCCCAAAAGCTGCTCTGGACGATAGTAATGGGTATTCTGCTTCCCTTCTGTCCCTATCCAATACCAATTTTGCTTGAGATTGCTGGGAATCATTTGCTTGATTTCTGCCAAACTGTACTTCTTATCAAAGGAAATAGCCACTTCTACTAGCTGCCCACTCATGTCTTTAAGATAATGCAATTCATTGGCAATGTCTTGAACACTCCAAACAGACTTTTTTCTATTGTAAAAAACAGGTACCTTGGTATTGGTTGTGAAATCATATAGATATTTGAAGGTATTGCCGGGTATATGCTGGGCAAAGTCATAATGACTATCAAAAAGGTCATAGTAAATTTCGTGCTGACCAAAAGCCATTGGAACACCGTATATATCCTTGTATAAATCGAAGTAGAGCTTCCCAGATACATAACTCGTACTTTGGATTTTAATGCCATCATGATTTATATTTGGATAGGCGATTTCCATTAGCATCGTTTGTTCCCACACCTCACGACCTTCTCGTGCACCGACAATTATTTTTACTGTTTGAACGCCAATAAGCATTAAGATGAAGCCGATGAGCGATGATAGCCCTATTGTCTTCCATAAATTCTTCCGCTTACTCTTTTTTGTCACTTCTTCAAAAGTCTTCATAGTCATATCCTCTCTCTTCTAGTACTTTCCTTAACTGTTTACGTCCTCGGTAAAGGCTGATTTTCACCCAACTTTGACCAGCACCTAAAATATGGGCAACTTCTTTGACACTCATATCTTGGAAGTAGTATAAGTCAATCACTTGCTGGTATTTTTCTGGCAGGTCTGCAACAGCTTGATAGAGTTCCTCATAATCTTCTTGGTCATAGACCAAAAAATTTTCAGGTGTAAAAAACTCCTTTTGTAAAATTTCATGGTAGCGCTTGTCTCGCCTGTATTTGTCAATGTAAGCCCGAACTGCAGAACGGTAAAGCCAAGCTCTTAGTTTTTCGAAAGGAAGGACAATATCAGATTCAAGCAATTTGACTAGAACATCTTGGGCAATATCCTGACTGTCAGCTGGGCCGGCTCCTGATTTTTGCAAATAGTAGGAAATCTCCTCTGCAATACCAATAATTTCTTTTTCATATTGATCAAGTTTGATACTTATCTCCTCCTTTCACTGATAAAACGAATAAGGGGTGATTTGGTTACACTTTCTTATGATTATTATATATTTTTATCAGCAAAAAAAACAACCTCCGAAGAAGTTGTTTTATGCCTATTAACCTGAGTTGCGCAAACCTGTCGCCACACCATTGATGGTAATATGAATGAGATTCTCTTGTTCTTTGCTCAATTCTCCACGACGAAGACGATGAATTAATTCAATCTGAATATAGTTGAGCACATTGAAATAAGGCATGCGATAATCAAGACTAGCTTTTAGAAACGGTAGTTCTGCTAAAAGCTCATCATTTTGCTCGATTGATAAAATAATTTCTTTGGTCAACTGCCATTCATCTAAAATGACATGGAAGATATTTCGTACCTCTTCACTTTCACACATTTTAGCATATTCAAATGCGATATTCATATTGGATTTAGACAATACCATATCCACGTTTGATAGAAGTGAACGGAAGAATGGCCAAGATTCGTACATTTTTTGTAACTTAGACAAATTATCAGGGTGCTTATCAATAAAGCGTTTGAAACTTGAACCAACTCCATACCAACCTGGCAACATGACACGGTTTTGTGACCAGGAGAATACCCATGGAATCGCACGCAAACCACCGATTTCTGTGATGGTTTTTCGAGCCGCGGGACGTGAGCCAATGTTCAGACTTGATACTTCACGAATTGGACTAGCGGCAAAGAAATAATCATAAAAATGTGGATTATTGAACACAAGATCTCTATAAATACGATAGCTATCTGATACAATTTCATCCATGGTTTCGCGATAGCCATCGATTTCATTTGGATCGGTAATCATTTGTGTGACCATACGGTCAAGCGTTGCAGATACCAGCATTTCTAAATTATAGTAGGCTGCGTCTTTGTTACCGTATTTATTGCCTATCACTTCGCCTTGTTCTGTCAAACGAAGCCGGTCCTTGATGGAACCAAATGGCTGAGATGTAATCGCATCGTAGGACGGACCACCACCACGACCAACAGTACCACCACGACCGTGGAAGAAGGTGATGTTTACTCCGTAGTCCTGACCAATTTGCGTCAATTCATTCTGTGCTTTGTAGAGTGTCCAGCCGGAGGATAGGTAGCCACCATCCTTGTTGGAATCTGAGTAGCCTAGCATGATTTCTTGGTAGTATTTATTGCCTGCAATCCAACGTTTCGCTAAATCTAATTGCAGATATTGACGCATGGTATCAGGTGCATTATCTAAGTCCTCGATTGTCTCAAAAAGTGGAACAATCTGAACACGGGCCTTATCGACATCTACTAGACCAACTTCTTTTAATAGGACAGCTAATTCCAGTAAATCAGAAACACTCTCCGAGTGTGAAATAATATGTTGCTTGATGATTTCCTCACCTAGCTTATCTTTCAATTCACGCGCAGCAGCAAAGATGGCCAATTCTTTTTCTAATTGTTCTGACTTTGGCATGTGCGTTGCAGAAAGAATGCGTGGATCAGTTTCCAACTGCTTCAAAAGAACATGGCATTTAGCTTCCTCAGATAAACTGGAGTAGTCTTCTACGATACGGGCAGAAGCCAATAGTTCCGCAACACTTGCTTCATGAATAGAAGAGTCTTGGCGCATATCGATACTAGCTAGGTAGAAACCAAACGCTTCAACCGCTTCAAGCAATTCTGTAAAATCACCTTTCAATAGCGCCATAGATTTATTTTCAATCAAAGATTGTTTGATGGCTAATAAATCAGCTTTAAACTCGGCTACATTACTATAGCGAACATCTGACGGCTTATTGTGAACTAGATAATCTCTTGTATTTGCAAGTTTCATCTGAATATAGTGAAAAGCACGACGATAAGGCTCATTTTCACGGTAGACAGAACTATCTTCAGATAAATCCGCCAGCATCTTAACCGCTGTAGATACATTTACAATGGAAGTTGAGAGCGAAAAATTCCGATAAAGTTTATAGAGTTGCTCATCGTAATAATTCATAATGACTTCACACTGAGTCAAGGCTGACAGCTTCAAGGTCTCTGCAGTAACAAATGGATTTCCATCACGGTCTCCCCCAATCCACATACCCATTGTAATTGGACGAGGATTATTTAAGACGATTCCTTTCTCAGCGGCCAAACGTTTGTACTCCCGCTGCAACTTAGTGACAGCCTTAATAAAAGAAGAATTGTAATACTCCATAACGTTTGTGATTTCGTTGGTTACCTTCAACTTCTTCTCACGAATCATATCCGTCTGCATGATAATTTCAATGTAACAACGGAGCTCATCTTCCCATTTGTTTTTATTGAGCAATCCCAATTTTACATCGCGATAACGACGAAGCAACTCATGAATATGCTTGGTTAAATCCAGCATAGACTGGCGTTGAACCTGAGTAGGATGGGCTGTCAAGACTGGAACAACATTCAACTTTTCAAGGATTTCAGCTGCATTTTCTTGTTTGGAAACCATATCAATTGTTGTTGAAATCTTACCAAGATAATCTTGATCAATATTGTTTTGATGGTTGATTTCATAGGCCAAATCAACATCTTCTGATATATTAATCAAAAGTGGCAAAACAGCAAAGTATCGAGAAATAACTGCTAGTTCATCATTATTCAACTGACTGATAATAGCAATCAATGCCTGATAATCATCCTGACGAGACAATTGAGATAATTCTACAATTTTAGCAAAAGTCTCTGCAGGCATCATTTGGGCTGCTACTTCTTCCAAAATAGATGTTAGAATCGTTACTTCTTCACGGATTGCTTCCTTGTTGTTATAGTTTTCTAATTTTTGAATAGCCATCTCCTACCTCTTTCCTATCTCTAAATTAGCGTACGCTCTATTTCTTCTTCAATTAATCGACGTTTTTCACTAGCATCAATATTCAGAACAAACCCTATCCCGATGGAAATAATCAAAAGACTCGATCCACCCTGTGACAAGAAGGGGAAAGTTACCCCCGTTGCAGGAATAATTCCTGAAATTCCTCCGATATTGACAAATGTTTGAATCAGAAGCATACCTGCCATTCCAAGTGCCATCATCGCATTAAATGGACTGCGAGCACGGACGCCTACAATAATAATTCGAATAATCAAAAAGAACAATAAGGCTAGAATTAAACTAGCTCCGACAAAACCGAGTTCTTCAATGACAATCGAAAACGCAAAGTCGGTGTGGGCCTCTGGTAGATACCCCTTTTTCTCAATCGAATTTCCCAAACCACGTCCAAGCCATCCACCGTTACTCATCGCATAGTAAGAATGAGTCAATTGAAGACCTGAGTTGGTGGCATTACCAAATGGATCAAAATAGGCAGCAAAACGACGAGCAATATAACCAAAGAGCGGAATTTTTTCCACCGTTTCTACACCCAAAATTCGAATCGTCCCTAGAATAACTGTTGAGGCGACCACAATTCCCAAAACCGCTGTTGAAAACCAGCGATAGGCAATCCCACTCACACTAATCATCACGACCATAATCAGCACAATAATCGTAGCATTTCCCAAGTCCGGCAGTGTCGCAACTAGACCAAGGAGGAGTAGACTGACCACCCGCCAATCTGTAAACTCTTTCGGAATCCAACTTCCTTTAATCAACGATACATAGTCATAAGTCCGAATATCCGCCTGTTGTTTTGCAAACTCATGTGCCAGATACCAAATGATAATTAATTTCAAATATTCTGCCGGCTGCAAGGTTCCTGCGATTGGCAGAGGAATCCAGCCATGAGCTCCGTTAATCGGAGGAAACAACCGAGAAATAGCTAACAGAAATACTTCTACCAAAATAACCGAATAGATAACGGCTTTCTTGCGTAAAAAACTTAATTTCATACGATAAATCGTATAGATTGCTACCAAGCTGACAATCCAGAATCCTGCCTGGTTAATCACTGTTCTAAATGGATTTCCACCATTAATAATTTGCGTAGCACTGGTTGTCGAATAGACCATGACCAACCCAATCACCGATAAGATGAGATAGGGAATCAGTATGGAGTAATTCAACAACTGGCGTTTGTCAATCTTCATTGCTTATCCAACCTTCTTCGAGTATAGCTCTTATTATAGCATACTTTGTATAAAAATACTTATCACTTTCTAAGTTGCTCTGCAAACATTCGGAACTAACTTTTGTCAACAAGAAAAAGGCCGAAGCCTTTCATATCTATTCAAATGTTTCAAGATAAAATTCAATTTCATCCCCATTCGCAACTGTAAGGTCTTTCGCCCCTTTATCAGCCATTTGGCCATTAACTTTATACATCCAGTATGTATTGGTGCTCGCATCTTGGCTAACACCA
Source organism: Streptococcus sp. 2020WUSS084 (assembly GCF_044427445.1). Taxonomy (NCBI): domain Bacteria; kingdom Bacillati; phylum Bacillota; class Bacilli; order Lactobacillales; family Streptococcaceae; genus Streptococcus; species Streptococcus sp. 2020WUSS084. The sequence continues at coordinate 23,505 of NZ_JAOTGC010000010.1, forward strand.
TCAATTTCTGTTATCAAACCATTGTCTTCTACAATGTCATGATGTTCTTTAAGTACATCCATGACACTATCACCTTCTTCCGCAGTGACTTCCAGACGATTCGCTTTGTCCTTGGTTGTAATCTGCAAAGTGACTTCGATAGCCGAGTCACTCTGTTTCTCAGTAGTGTTTGTACAAGCAGCCAAGAAGAGCGAGAAGACAACCATCAACATAATACTAATTTTTTTCATTTATAAAATCTCCTAAAAATATAATCAATAATTGGATAAAACAAAACTGTTGAAGCAGCGTGTAAACTATCAAAGACTAAACCATTAAGCCAGAAGACGATAGGGGAAGTCCCAAACTGTATAGCAGATAAAAAACTTATCGTTAGCCCATACAAAAAGACAAGAATCCCCGCCAGAAGACTCTGTAGCCACAAGGGAATGTTCTCTTTTTTGATAAAAGGACCGATTGCCAACCACCATATAAATTGGATAAAAGCAAAACTAAGAACTTGCCACAAAACAACTGTGCCAAATCCAAAAAGCAAGCCACTCCCTACCATTACTAGTATCATCAATAACCAGCTCTCCAGCAAACTGAAATAGGACAGAACAATGAGGAAAATAGCCGTGAGAGGCTTTATATTGGGCAACGGTCCAAAAACCACCCTTAAAACAATCGTCAAAGAGGACAGAACAACTAGCTGACTAACACGTCTTACTTTTTCACTTTTGTCATGCATACCAATTTAGCCTACCCTATTCCCTTTATTATGTCAAGTTCAGATAATCTTTTACTATTTCTTGAATCGTATTTTTTTGATTTTTTCATGATTTTACGGTAGAATTGAGGAGATGAGAAAGAAACTAAATCCGATGATTGTTGTTGGTTTTTTCCTATCCTTCTTTGCTCTTATTTTCATCACTGGGGTGACTGGAAATACTGTAAATAAGTCGGAGGTAACTAACGAACCCGCAGTCACACAATCAAACACCAGTACAAGTTCTAAAACAACAAATTCTAGCTCAAGTTATTACATTGCAAATGCGCTCGAAATGAAACCTATCATCGACGTTTCTGCTTGGCAGAGGCCGTCTGAAATTGACTACGATACCCTTAGCAAAAACATTTCTGGCGCAATCGTTCGTATTCAAAGTGGATCACACACTAAAAACGAAAATACTGCGACTGATAAAAATGGGTTAGATAAATCCTTTGATACCCATATTAAAGAATTTCAAGCAAGAAATATACCTGTTGCTGTCTATGCCTATGTCACGGGAAATAGTATTGAGAACATGCAGGAGGAAGCTCGAAGCTTTTATAAGGCCGCAAATAAATACAAGCCAACCTTCTATTGGTTAGACGTTGAAGAATATACCATGGATGATATGAATGCTGGAGTGGAGGCTTTTCGAAAAGAGTTAGAAACTCTCGGCGCTAAAAACATTGGAATTTACGTCGGAACCTATTTCATGGAAGACCACAGCATCAATGTAGATAAATTTGACGCCATTTGGATTCCTACATACGGTGATGATTCTGGCTACTACAATGCCGCTCCAAATACTGACTTGGACTACGATCTTCACCAATATACCTCACGTGGTTATGTAAACGGCTTTGAGCACCACCTAGACCTCAACATTATTACTACCCTGAAGGATCCTAATGAAGTTTATCAGAAACTATTTACAACACCCGAATAAAATGATACAATTTCACTAATTACATATACACAAAGGAGTGCTTCGGCTGAGATCGCAACTGCGAAATCCTCGAACCTGATCTAGTTAACACTAGCGTAGGAATTGTGTGCTTTATAGAATGATACTATACTCTGCTATAAACACTCCTTTGTTGACCATCTACAAAGGAGTCTTTTTATGTCCACATCAAAATTACCCATCCTAGCCGAAGTTGCTATCTTTTCTGCAATTGCCCTCGTCTTTGACAAAATCCCGCTCTTTACAATGCCCCAAGGTGGATCTGTGTCTTTAGTCATGCTTCCAATCTTACTGCTTGCTCTGCGCCACGGACTAGGGGTGGGAGTTCTTACTGGTGGTATTGTCGGAACCATTCAACTTTTCTACGGTGGCTACTTCCTAAACGTTTTTCAAGTTTTTCTTGACTATGCACTTTCTTACGCCGGAATTGGTTTAGCAGGTTTAGTAGCCCCCACCCTATCCAAACAAAAAGATCTAAAAAATGCTACTCTCATCATTACTCTGGCTAGTTTTCTAGGAGGAAGCATCCGATTGATAGCCACCTTCTTATCAGGAATTATTTTCTACGCAGACTACGCTCCAGATGGTATGCCTGTCTGGTTCTATTCCTTTACCTACAATATCAGCTATATTCTTCCTTCCACTGCAATTGCCTCTATTCTGCTCATTTTACTCTATAGAGCAAGACCAGGTTTTTACAATCTTTAACCAAAACTGCCTGCTGGATTTTATCTAACAGGCAGTCTTTTTAATTATTTTTACTTGCTTTATGCTATAATAGGAACGTTATAATACATTTTGGAGGAAATTATGGCTTCTTGGATTTCAAGAATTATTAAAGGTATGATTATCGCACTCGGCTTTATCTTACCTGGTGTCTCTGGGGGGGTACTCGCTGCTATCCTCGGAATCTATGAGCGACTAATTGGATTTTTAGCAAATATTCGAAAAGATTTCAAGGAAAACTTTCTTTATTTTGTTCCTGTAGGAATTGGTGGAATTTTGGGAATCGCACTTTTCTCTTTCCCTGTAGAATTTTTATTGCAACATTTCCAAGTCCCAGTTTTGTGGGCCTTTGCGGGAGCAATCGTGGGAACTATTCCTAGCCTACTTAAAGAATCAACTCAAAAGAGCAAACGAGATAGCCTTGATTTGGCTTGGTTGATTGGGACATTCATCATTTCTGGCCTCCTACTTTACAATTTGAGCGATCTTGTCGGGACACTTCCAGCTACTTTTGCTAGTTTTGTATTGGCAGGTGCCTTGATTGCTTTAGGGGTACTTGTTCCTGGACTCAGCCCTTCAAACTTACTATTGATTTTGGGTATCTACACGCCAATGCTAAATGGTTTCAAATCACTTGATCTATTCGGTACCTTCCTACCAATCGCAATCGGTGGCGTTCTTGCAATGGTTGCATTTTCAAAAGCAATGGACCACGCTCTGAAAATATACCATTCACGTGTTTATCACTTTATTATTGGTATCGTCTCATCTTCTACTCTCCTAATTTTGATTCCACAAGCAAGTAATAAAGAGTCTATTTCCTATGCTGGAGCGAACTTTGTTACATGGATTGCTGCTATTGTCCTATTTATACTAGGAGCATGGTTAGGGCTTTGGATGAGTAAACTTGAGGAAAAATATAAATAATGGCAAAAAAGGTTAAAATAAAGAAAACCTTGGTGGACCAAATATTGGACAAGGCTAAGATCGATCATGATAGCCTTGTTTTAAATGCCTTCGAAGGTCAACTTCCACCAGGAATTGAAGAACACGAAATTTACAAAACACTGGCATTAACTGGAGATAAAACTGGACCAATTATCGGCATTGTCCCAATCACAGAACACCTGTCTGAGAAAAAATTAGCCAAGATCTCTGGCAATAAAAAAGTGAGTATGATTCCGCAAAAGGACTTGGAAAAGACAACTGGCTACGTCCACGGTGCCAATAATCCCGTGGGCATTCGTCAGAAGCATAATTTCCCAATCTACATTGATCAATCTGCCCTTGAACTCGGTCACTTAATTGTTTCTGCTGGAGAAATTGGTCGGTCGATTCGAATTGACAGTCAGGTATTAGCTGATTTTGTAAAAGCTGACTTTGCCGATCTGATTGAGGGGAGGGACTAGACTTGAAAATCTACTTTGTCCGTCACGGTAAGACCGAATGGAATTTGGAGGGACGCTTTCAAGGCTATTCTGGTGATTCAGCTCTTTTGCCTGAATCTTATCAGGATTTAGAAAAACTAGGCAAATACCTTGCTGAAATCCCCTTTGATGCTATTTATTCTAGTGATTTGCAGCGCGCACATAGCACTGCCGTAGAAATTGCTAAAGCCAATCACCATTGCCAAACCGTTCTAACCACGCAACAATTACGTGAATGGAATTTTGGAACGCTAGAAGGAAGCAAGATGGCAATTTTTCGTGCCATCTACCCCAAACAAGCTTGGGCACTCAAACATAATCTAGCACGATTTAAACACGATGTCTTTGATGCCGAATCTGTCCATCAGGTCACACAGAGAATGGTCGATTTTATCCAGTCTCTTCAAGAAGAAAACCTGGAAACAGTCCTCATCGTCAGCCATGGTGCCTTTCTAACCGCTTCTATCCATCGCCTGCTTGGTTTTCCACCAGCCCAACTACGTCACCGAGGTGGTTTGGATAATGCATCGGTTACTATTTTAGAAACAAGCGATTTCGAAAACTTTACAGAATTAGCTTGGAATGATACCAGCTATAAAGCAAAACAGTAGAATTTTCTGCTGTTTTTTCCTATCCTATTAGCAATTTATACTGATTTTTTCTCTCTTCTATGATAAAATAGAAATAACAGACTTTGGAGGAATAAAATTTTTATGTCAACTGAACATTTTGAAGAATTAAATGACCAACAGATTGTCCGTCGTGAGAAAATGACGGCTCTTGCTGAACAGGGTATTGACCCATTTGGAAAACGTTTTGAGCGTTCTGCAAATTCAGCTGAATTGAAGGCCCAGTACGAAGACAAATCAAAAGAAGACTTGGAAGAATTAGGGCAAACAGCAATCATTGCAGGTCGTATTATGACCAAGCGTGGTAAGGGTAAGGCAGGTTTTGCTCACATTCAAGACCGCGAAGGCCAGATTCAAATCTACGTTCGTAAGGATGATGTTGGCGAAGAAAATTATGAAATCTTCAAAAAAGCAGACCTTGGTGACTTTATCGGTGTCGAGGGAGATGTCTTCAAGACAAACGTTGGTGAGTTGTCTATCCATGCTCGCAAGTTGACTCACCTTTCTAAAGCGCTCCGCCCATTGCCAGAAAAATTCCACGGTTTGACAGACATCGAGACCCGCTACCGCAAACGTTATTTGGACTTGATTACCAACCGCGAGAGCTTTGATCGCTTTGTGACCCGCTCAAGAATTATCTCAGAAATCCGCCGTTACCTTGATGGACTTGGTTTCTTGGAAGTGGAAACACCAGTTCTTCACAACGAAGCTGGTGGTGCTGCAGCTCGTCCATTCATTACCCACCACAATGCCCAAAACATTGACATGGTGCTTCGTATCGCGACAGAACTCCACCTCAAACGCCTGATTGTCGGCGGTATGGAACGCGTTTATGAAATCGGCCGTATCTTCCGCAACGAAGGTATGGATGCGACCCACAACCCTGAGTTCACTTCCATTGAGGTTTACCAAGCTTATGCAGACTATCAAGACATCATGGACTTGACCGAAGGTATTATCCAGCACACTGCCAAGGCTGTTGTCGGTGATGGTCCTGTGACTTATCAGGGCACTGAAATTGCTATCCATGAGCCATTCAAGCGTATCCACATGGTTGATGCTATTAAGGAACAAACTGGCGTGGACTTCTGGCAAGAGATGAGCTTCGAGGAAGCAAAAGCCCTTGCAGCTGAGCATAAAGTCCCTGTGGAAAAACACCATACAGAAGTTGGTCAAATCATCAACAGCTTCTTTGAAGAATACGTTGAAGCAACCCTTATCCAACCAACCTTTGTCTATGGTCACCCAGTAGCCGTATCTCCACTGGCTAAAAAAAACGATGAAGACCCACGCTTCACAGACCGCTTCGAGCTCTTCATCATGACCAAGGAATACGGAAACGCCTTTACAGAATTGAACGACCCAATCGATCAATTGGAACGCTTCGAAGCCCAAGCCAAAGCTAAAGAGCTCGGTGACGACGAAGCAACAGGCGTTGACTACGACTACATCGAAGCCCTCGAATACGGTATGCCACCAACAGGTGGACTGGGAATCGGTATCGACCGCCTCTGCATGCTCTTGACAGATACCACTACTATTCGGGATGTACTCCTATTTCCGACTATGAAGTAAGCAAGAGTAGCTTGCTAGGATTGTTTTCACTAGGATGTTCCAATCGCTCTCCAGTTTCTTGGCGAATGACTGACAAAATAAATGCTCTTGGTTCACGCCAAGAGCACTTTTGGTCTATACAGAAGAATTTAAGGGATTTTACATTTTGGTAAAAGAAAACTGACAATAGAAATATACTCTCAATTCTGATTTTCTGAAAAAGACAAATATTTTGGAACATAAATTAAAATATAGATTTTATCCAATTAATAATGCTAAGGCTATTTATTAATTCAGCCTCATATTCCATATAATTTTCAATCTCACCATGCAATTCTTCAATTGTGATATATTCATCTATGATTTCTCCCACCTTTGAGTCAGGACCAACTTTACTTAGATAAATATCATGAGAGTTTCTGGCATCAATGAGATTATTCTTATATTTATTTGACTCATTTATATTACGAAAAATTTCATAATATAAATAATTGTTTTCAGTTTTTCTAGTTACTTCATCTGTTTTTTCAAAATCAGATTTATTTGCATTTGCTCTATTAAAATAATATAATAGCATATCTTGGTTTTCTCTGTATTGATAGATATTACTGACTAGATTATTCAACCTTTGCTTATCACCACTATCAATATTTGTTTCAATGTCCCACCAAAATGTACCTATAGTTATAAAGAAGACAACTGCTTGAGCTAGACTAATAATCCCTTTGAGAATTTTTTTCCCAGAGGTATTACTTTTAAATTTTCCGATTAGCTTGTTTAACAATTTCATAGCCCCCTATAACCTTTGAATTTTACTATTATTATATCGTAATTCAAAACAAAAGAAAACAAAGTGGACAACTGTCCACTAGAAAATTAAATACATAATTGATTGGGATTATTTGTACCAAGCTCTACTTTAACTCCTTCATATTCGACTACTAATCCTCTGTAGCCATAGAAAATTGTTATTCCTGCTAGTAAAATAGCATAAAATTTAGCATCATTTGTTTTTAAGAAATCAATAAGTTCAGTTTTCATAGCGAACTCCTTTTTGTAAACCTTATTTAGAAATCTTTCCTAGACCATATCCAGTTAAAAGCAGACAAAAGCCATAGAAAAAATATTTCAATCCCTTTTCCCTCTCCTTGGGTGCTAATTCTTTCTTTTCTTCAGTGCTTACTTCCATATGTACTTCAGACATGTTTTTTTCATTAGATAATCGCTCCATATTTCCAGTATCACCTTTATTTAACTTACCATTTTTGTTGATATAGCAAACCATAATTCTTTGTCCCTTACATGAATTTAATGAATTTAAGTTATATGCATCGATACTTAAGTTTTTGTCATTTGTAATAAGTAATTGACGAAAATTGGATCTGTCTCTAGTCATTCTTGACAGTAATTCTGAGTCAGCAAAAGCAATATTAGCTTCAACATCATTTAAATTCTCATCTTCAAAAATGAATATATTTTCATACTCATTAAATATTGCAATAACTCTCTTAGCTATATCTTGTTTTCCCACATTTTGTGAACTTAAATGTTTTACAATCTCTAGGCACACCTCACGAGTGACTATGATTTGTTTGGAATGTTCCATAAATATTTCAAAATAATTCTCTATAAAATTTTCAAATGCTGTAACATTCATCAAGGATGACGTGTCAATGTAAATAATATCATTTGTGGTTAATAAAGTCTGTACATATTCTTTATTAGTCATCGTAATCACCTTCCTGTATTTTGTAAACTCATTTTACAACTTTGAAAAGCACAAGACAATTTAAAACGGGACTTTTTAGTCCCGTTTTAAATTTATTCATAATTTTTTTCAAAGAACTTTGTTAAATTAGGATATTTCATTTTTAAATTCAAAATCTCCTCAACTTTATCAATCCCTAATTCAAAGGAAAACTTCAAATCATCATATGTTATCTTTATACTTTGCCCATTAAAATCAAATTCGGCTGTTTCCTTTTGCGGTTCAATCCACTTCTCACCACTATACCCCAATAAATCACCAACTGCTTTACCATCATCAACCCCATATTTTTCATCAAATGGATTATATTCTTTATAAACTGGCCAAATTTCTTCTTTTTCAATACAATCAAATTCTTCAAGCAGATTGTAATGTTCGTATATTTTCCACGTTTCATATGGCTCAAAATAATCATCAAAATTACGGATAAAGTTGTTCCTATTTTTCAAACCTTCCCAAAGTTTAATTAAAGATTGTTCGAGTGATTGAAAGTAATTAATGTAAGTGAACTTTTCGTAGGGGTTATTATTATACTTTTCTCTGCAGTACTCTTTAATTTCTTCAACAGTTTTTATAGAATGGATTTCAAAATCTTTTTTCAACTGCTTGTGCGGAAAATATTCTTTAAAGTCTTCAGATGATAAGTAGTCTTTCATAAATTGACTTTTTTTAGAAATAGCAAAATTAAATTCACCATCAATAATCGTCGCATAAAAGTATTCATTTTTTTCTGGTTGACTATAATTGAAAGTTTCTGCAAAAAGTACTATTCTTCCATCTCTATAAACAGCACTTTCCCTCGTGTAACAATTTCTCGTATCATATATAGTCTCATAACAGTTTCTAAGTGCTCTTAAATTAGCGTCTGTTAAGCCATTCAAAAGAGAAATAAATTTATCATCTGCTTCATCTAATATTTCAAAATATGGTTTTGCTTTACTTCTAATTTGAAAACCATTTCTTAAGTTATCTACTCTAAGAATATATCTCTCATTATTTATATCCTGAATGTACATATCTGTTCTAGCTTGATATTGATATGGATGATAGGTATCACAAAGCGAAGAAAAGTAATCATATCTTATTGAGCTAATATCTGTACTTACCTCAATAATGTTTACTGTTTTTTGATTGCTAGTATCAATAATACCCTCCTTGCCTTTATCTTTATTCGAAAGTCTCAATTTATTAAATCCATTGTTTGTTAAAATATTATTTACTTCATCAACTCCTTTATCAATGTACTCAACATCATATTCTCTTCCGATATTTCCCTCAAGAGTACGAATAATGTAGTAATCTCTACAGCCCATAGTATCATCAAGCCTGGGTAAATCATCATAATAAAATAAAGCTTTATTAGTTTCAGATTCCGACAAAAATAGTGCTGCACAAATAGCAATAACACAATCTCTGGGTTGATTAGGTTTAGTTTTATTTAGAATTTTTCTAAACATCTCATAATTTATACCAACTCGTTCTGCTAATTCTTTTGTTTTTACTCCTTCATCACCGTTTCGGTTCAATTTAGATTTAGACATCAATCTAATATAATCAAAAAATGTTTGATCATGTACCATTCTTTTTTCAAGGGTAGTTGCTACTATATTTTTTTCTTTAAAATTAGAATCCATCTTGTGTTACTCCTGTACAATTTATATTTAAATTATACCGTTTTCATAAAAAAGTCAAAAATAAAACGGGACTTCTGAGTTCCAATTTTGATTATTTAAATTATCGTTAATACTTTCCGATTAATAAAACTCATTTAAAGAAGATCAGGTCTGTATTCTCCTCCACCAAAAATATTCAACTGAAGGCGGATGGCACTCGTTACAATACACTTTACTAAATATTTTCACTATGAAATATTGTTTTGGTCTAATATAACTTTTTTTATCAAACACCACAAAAAACCTGGCCAACTGACCAAGCTTTTCAGGAGATTATGAAAAATATTTAGGATTAACTATAGTATAACTCATCCTATCAACTATCTCATCAGTCTTGGGAATGATTCTCTTCTTTTTTTGCAAAATAATCTCGGACAATTGGCGCGACTTCTTTTCCGTAGAGTTCGATAGCACGGAGGACATCTTCATGTGACATTGAGCCGATTGGGAGATGGAGGAAGAAACGGTCCAAGTCAAGTGTTTCAATAGTCTTGATAATTTTTTCAGCGACTCGTTTTGGATCTCCGACGATGGTTGCTCCTTCGTCTGTCAGAGAGTAGAGATATTGCGCCTTGGTCATCTCGCTCCAATGTGGGCGGTCTTTGGCAATATTGTCCGTAATTACTTTAGTTGGATGATAGTATTCTTCCACAGCCTTGTCATGGTCGTCTGCAATCCAACCCCAAGAATGGGCTGCAACTTTCGTTTTCTTTGGATCATGACCTGAGTTGCGGGCAACCTTGCGATAAGCATCGACTAAAAGTTTAAAGCGATGGGCACCTGCACCAATGACAGCATAAACGATTGGCAAGCCTTTCTTAGCAATCTTGATGGTGGATTCTACATTGCCCCCAGTTGCCACCCAAATGGGAAAGTCTTCCTGAACAGGACGTGGATAGACTGGCTTATTATCGACTGACTGGGTAAAATGTCCATCCCACTTGAGATTGGTTTCCTTGTCGATTTCCAGAAGCATATCTAGCTTTTCATCGAAGAGTTCTTCATAGTCACGGAGATCATAGCCAAACAAGGGGAATGACTCCGTAAAGGAACCACGACCCGCCATGATTTCCGCTCTGCCATTTGACAAAGCATCAATGGTGGTGTACTGCTGATAAAGTCGTACAGGGTCCATGGAGGAAAGGATTGAAACTGCTGATGTTAACTTGATATGCTTGGTATTGACGGCACAGCTGCCAGCACAATCTCAGGTGCAGAAACCGCAAAATCTTCTCGGTGATGCTCCCCAATCCCATATACATCAAGCCCCACCGCATCAGCTAGTTCGATTTCTTTGACTAGCTGACGGATCCGCTCGTCGTGGCTGTAAGTTTCCCCTGTTTTTTCTAGTGGAGTTGTTTCTCCAAATGTTGAAATACCTAATTCTACCATGATGTATTCTCCTTTGAAATCACTATTTTCTTAATTGATGCGTTTATTTTATCTCTAATTAGTGACAAAATCAATTGATTTGCTCAGAAAATAAAACGACTAGGAAAAACCTAATCGTTTCAATAGATTGATTATTCATAGCGCAAAGCTTCAATTGGATTAAGCTTAGATGCTTTGTTTGCAGGTAGTACACCAAACACAATACCAACTACTGCTGAGAAAGCCAGACTACCTAACACAACAGGAATTGAAATTTCAGCAGCTATTCTTTCGCCCAACGCCTTGCTCACATTGAGCAAGAACACTATTGTCTGAGCGATTGCGAGACCAATTGCTCCACCAAGAGTTGTCAAGACCATCGCTTCTATCAAGAATTGAACCAAGATATTTCCTCTAGTTGCTCCAAGCGCTTTTCGAAGACCGATTTCACGAGTCCGCTCAGTTACTGATACCAGCATGATATTCATGACACCGATACCACCAACTAGCAAGGAGATACCTGCAACAGCACCGATAAACAAGGTAACGCCAGACATTTGAGATTTAAACTCCTCCAACATGGCTGACATATCATAAATCTCGTATCTCGCTTCTTTCAATCCAGTCGCTTTAGTCAAGTAATCTGCAGCAGCCTGACCAACTTCTGTTGCCCGTGTAACATCTTCAACATGGACAAAGATTTGAGAATTTTCTTTCATGCCTGTTTCAGCAGCCAGCTGCGTATTAGTCATGACGGCATTTCCACCTGAATTCATTCCATAAATAGCTGTCCCTGCTTTCGGATCTTTGTAAACCCCTATTACTAGATAGGCATTGCTATTAACACTAATCGTCTGATTGAGAGAGTTCTCTATAGAACCAAACAACTTCTCTGCTAGTGCCGTATCTAACATAATCATACGTGAAAAACGACTATAGTCGTTAGCTGTAAACTGACGACCAGCTAAAATCTCATACTCTTTCACAGCAAAGAAATTCTGGCTAACACCAGTAATAGTGACATTCTCTGCTTTTTTATTGCCCGATCTGACTTCAGCTATGTTGCTAATACTGGAGTAATAGTTTGATACGCCATCAATCTCTAGCAGTCCTTTTAAAGTAGAATCCGTCAAATCCGGCTCTTCCTCTAAAATTGGTTCTTCCGTCGACGCTGTGCCAAACGGACCGAAAGCTGTGCTTGAACTGGAGAAGGCAGTAAAGTAAACCTGAACATTATTTTGATCACCAGCTAGAGACTTTTCTATGCTTTTGGCCACCCCTGTTCCCATGGCAACAATAATGACAACTGCAGCCACACCAATGATGATACCTAACATAGTAAGGAGCGATCTCATTTTATGAGCCATAATAGATTTGAGGGCGAATTTCCAATTTTCCATCTAAACTCCCTCCCTTCGACTATCTTCGGTAATTACTCCATCACGTAGAACGATTTTTCGTTTTGCGTAGGCAGCAATCTCAGGCTCGTGCGTAACCATGATAATGGTCTTTCCTTCATTATTCAACTCCGTCAGAAGTTGCATAATCTGCTCACCTGTCTTGGTATCTAGGGCACCTGTAGGCTCATCTGCTAAAATAATAGCTGGGGTATTGACTAGTGCACGTGCAATAGCTACCCGTTGTTTTTGACCACCAGACAATTCTGATGGTAAATGCGTCATCCGCTCTGCCAATTCAACTTTTTCAAGATATTGTTTAGCTAGTTCCTTACGTTTGCTTGATGGAACTCCAGCATAAATCAAGGGTAATTCTACATTTTGAAGGGCGTTAAGTTTCGATAAGAGGAAAAATTGTTGAAAAACGAAACCGATTTGGTCATTCCGAACCTGAGCTAATTTTTTCTCAGAAAGTTGACTGACTTCTTCACCTTCCAACCAATAGTTTCCTGAACTGGAACGATCTAAAAGCCCAATAATGTTCATCAAGGTTGATTTCCCTGAACCAGAGGGCCCCATAATGGCAAGAAATTCTCCCTCTTCCACCTCTAAATCAATATTCTTTAAAACTTGGAGTTCTTGATCACCATTTTTGTAGGATTTATTGATACTTGTTAGTCTAATAAGCTGGTTCTTCATTGGCTTCAACCTCTTTGCCATCTTCGAGATTCGGAGTTGGAATGGTAATAACCTTATCTCCTGCTGCTATACCAGCGGTCACTTCCTGATTCAAAGCATCTGCGTTCCCCAGAGTGACTTCTACTTTCTTAGCTTTCCCATCAACCAAGGTCCACACATAGTTTTTATCTTCTTCTGGCACAACTGCGGACACCGGAATTAAAATGTTTTTACTTGTATTGACAACCTCAATATTTACAGAAAATCCTTGCTTCAACTCACCTAATTCACTAGTTAAAGCTGCCTTAAATGGATATTTAGCACCTGAACCACTGGTTCCTGTTGTAGCAGCACCAGCTTGATCACTAGATGGATAGTTTGAAATATAGGTAATTTTCCCTGTCCAAGTCTTATCGGGATATACCTTGCTAGTCAGCTTGACCTCTTGATCCACTGCAATGTTAGCCAAATCGTATTCTGTCAAACTACCTGTTACTTGCAAACTACCTTGATTTACAATGTGTACAACTGTTTGGCTCGATGTAGAATTCTTAGAAACAGCCTTATTCACCTCAACAACTGTACCAGCAACGGTACTAGTTACTGTCGCTTCTGTTAAGGCTGTATATGCTTTATCAACCGCAGCTTGAGCATCTGCGTATGAATCATTCAAGTCTGCCAACTGCATATCTACTGAACGTTGTGCAGTAGCAGTTGCTGCAGCATCTGTTTCTGCATCACCAGTTGTTTGAACAGTCTGACCGTTGGTTCTTAAGTCTGCAATTTGGCGACCAATCTTATCACGACCACGAACAGCAGTATCCAAAGCAGACTGTAATTCTGTAGCATCATAGCGAATCAAAGGGGTACCTACTTCGACCTTAGCACCTGGAGCAACCAAAACCTCACTCAAATCTCCCTTAGAAGGATCATAGTAAACATACTGCTCGTCTGCTGCTGTAATCGTTCCTGTAAGTAGCGTTGAGGAAGCAATTGAGCCTTCTTTAGCAACAGTATAGGTCATACTCATGGCTACATCTTCTGAAGATGATGGTGATGTTAGCATATTGCTAAAAATCAAAGCCCCACCTACTAAGGCAACTGCGACTACTCCAAGGCCGCCAAACAAAGCAATTTTTGCTTTCTTTGTCTTTAACATAACAAACTCCTTTTCTTTACAAAACATACCTATTTGTGTTGTCTATATAATACACAAATACAAGAACAAATGCAAGTTTTTTCCTAACTATTTTATAAAAAGTTCGGCAATTTTCCCACTTACATTTTTGTAAGGTAACGTAGCGGATTTTTGATTGACACACAAAAAAGCGTTACAATGAATATAGTTAATGATTTTATTGGAGGAAATTATGAAAGTGTTTGATATTATCGCTATCGGAGGTGGGAGCGGAGGCATCGCTACCATGAACCGAGCTGCTATATACGGTGCCAAGGCAGCAGTTATTGAGGGAAGCTATCTAGGAGGGACCTGTGTTAACCTTGGCTGTGTTCCCAAAAAAATCATGTGGTACGGTTCTCAAGTGGCTGAAGCCATTCACCACTATGGACCAGAGTATGGTTTTACCAGCCAGGATGTAAAATTTGATTTTGCCACCTTGCGTAAAAATCGCGAAGCCTATATTGAGCGTTCACGCGCATCCTACGGTAATACTTTTAACAATAACGGAGTAGAAGTTATCCAGGGTTTCGCACGTTTTGTGGATAATCAAACGGTTGAAGTCAATGGTGAACTGATTCGTGCAAAACACATTGTCATCGCAACTGGCGCCAAACCGGTAGTCCCTGCTATTCCTGGTAGTGAGCTAGGGATTGTATCTGACGATGTCTTTGCATGGGAAGAATTACCTTCTTCTGTGGCTGTGATTGGTGCTGGTTATATCGCTGTGGAAATGGCCGGTCTCCTACATGGACTCGGTGTCCAAACTGACCTATTTGTTCGTGGTAATCGCCCTCTTCGTAGCTTTGATACCTACATTGTTGATGCCTTGATGGAAGAAATGCAACGTACCAACCTTCCACTCCATACCGGGAAAACTCCTGTCAGTCTTGAAAAAACTGATGATGGACAAATCCAGATTAACTTTGCTGACGGTAGTAACCATATTGCTCAGAAGGTCCTTTGGGCAATTGGACGTAAACCAAATATTGACAAACTCAACCTGAAAGCAACTAGTGTTCAACTTACTTCTTCAGGACATATTTCTGTCAATGAATACCAAGAAACAGCTGTACCAGGCATCTTTGCCCTCGGTGATGTGACTGGTGAAAAAGAATTAACACCCGTTGCAATCAAGGCAGGTCGCCTTTTGGCAGAACGTCTATTTAACAATAAACCAACCGCAAAAATGGATTACACAACCATCCCAACCGTCGTCTTTTCTCACCCCGCTATCGGAACCGTTGGTCTAACTGAGGACGAAGCGATTGCCCAATACGGTCAGGACAATGTAAAAGTCTATACTTCAGCCTTTACTTCTATGTACACTGCCCTAGAAAACAATCGCCAAATGGCTAAGTTTAAATTAGTAACTGTAGGAGAAAATGAAAAAGTCGTTGGACTGCACGGCATTGGCTATGGTGTCGATGAAATGATTCAAGGATTCTCAGTTGCTATCAAAATGGGAGCTACAAAAGAAGAATTTGATGCCGTTGTCGCCATCCATCCGACAGGTTCTGAAGAATTTGTTACTATGCGTTAACTCAATTGAAAAAGTCCAGACATGAAGGTCAGCACTGTCTGGACTTTTTCTTATGGTAATATAGCAATTGCTCGCACTGGTGAACCCGAAGCCTTCTCCCAATGAGGAAAAGCGATTGAAATCAATGCACCTGTTGGTGGTACCTGATTCAAGTTTGCCAATACTTCCAACTGATAAATATCTTTTGATAGGAGATAGTATTCTTCTGATAAACTTCCTCCGTGTTTGGCTGCAGATACTCCTAAATCGGTATCCAACGTTTCATGACCAACTGTTTTCACCTGACGTTCTTCAATCAAATATTCTAGAGCTTCATGACTCCATCCTGGTGTACGTTGAACTCCATCTTCGTCTAGATTACGAATGGCATCTTGACTGGGCCAGCGCTTTGACCAATCCGAACGAAAGGCAACAAAAGATTTTGGCGCTATCGGACCATATTCAGCCTCAAAGTCTAAAATATCCTGCTTAGTTATCTCATAGTCATTATTTTCTATAACAACAGCTGATTTATCAATAACGTAGAGTGGCAGGAGTAAATCTTTCAAATCAATCTCATCAAGATAACGAGCCCCTTCTACAAAATGAATCGGAGGATCAATATGGGTTCCGTACTGCCCCACAACCGTAAATTGTTCGACAAAGAAGCCATCCTTATGAGTAAATAGGGCTTTCTTTTCGAGAGCTGGTAGCGCAGGGAAATACGGGCTCTTTTCATTGATTTGGTGAGTCAAGTCTACCCAAGTTTTAGATTTAAGAGTACGGTAAATATCAAGTAATTCTGTCATAGACATTCTCACTTTCTTTTTTTATTATTCTAGCATAGGTATAGGTTGTTTTGCATATAATTTATTGCTTTTTACTATATAAGTTTCTTATTAGCTGTTATAAAAATCACCTATAGAGTTGTTACAGCCGATGAAAGAGCATTGACTTTCTTATCCAATCTCACTATAATTTTTGTTAACCATAAAATTTTAAGAGGATAACAAATGAAAACAACTTCTATCAAATCACTTGTTTATATCGCTATTGGAACAGCCTTAATTTCCACCCTTTCACAAATCAGTCTGTCTATCGGACCTGTACCATTTACATTACAAACCCTAGCTATCGGCTTAGTAGCTTCTCTATACAAACCCAAGGAGGCAATTACAAGTGTCAGCTTATATCTAGTTCTTGGCGCTATCGGTTTACCTGTTTTTGCTGGTTTTTCTGGTGGCTTTGCTGTACTCACAGGACCGACATCTGGCTTTCTATGGGGGTTTCTACTCTACACTATCATCACTTCTGCCCTCACTAAATCAGACTCCTCACCAGTTACAATTTTTCTAGCCTGCCTACTTGGAACAAGTATCTGTTTCCTTCTCGGCTGTTTTGTATTTAAGCTAGTTTTAGGTGCCAGTTGGACTGACTCTATCGGATGGACTGTTCTGCCTTTCATTCTTCCTGATTTAGCTAAAATTACACTAGTCATGATTTGTCATCGTTTATTGCAACCTGTTATCAAAAAAGAAGCCTATTTTGCTTAGGCTTCATTCATTTATTTATTGGCAAATGCGAATAAAATTCTTCGTTTTACGTATTTTATTAAAAGTTTTTTCACTTGGAAAATCGTCGTACTAATATACTATCTATTTTTGCCAATTTTGAATAAATGTATCTGCAATTGTTGATGTATTCAAAACATGGTTCGAACCACTCTCCCAAGTAACTTCTCCACTTTGATTTTTTTTAATAAACTTGTATTCTATCCTAGTATTAACTGGTAGATTTATATCGTAAAACCATGATGGATATTGTGCTATAGTTGCAGTTGAATTGAAGAATGTCCCCACAGCCTTTTCTGGATTCCAATTACCAAGCTCACTGACATTACCAACTACATACACATTCTCTCCATATGATGTCTCAGCATTATTTACGATAAAACGAATAGGAACTTGAGTTGCCGTTAATATTTCAAAGTTTGAAAAAATAGTCTCCATTCCACTCTGATTCAATACCTTTACATTATAAATTCCAGCAGGAGTTTCTGGTACTCTAACTTTAATAAGCGTATCAGACCACTCAACTATATCCGAAAGTGTATTTTCAAAATAAACTTGACCTACTTCACTACCAAATCCTGTTCCTGAAATACTAACCTCATTTCCACTAATACCTATTGAGGGACCGATGTTTCCGATTGATATGTCACTATTTTCATCACTATACACCCACACTCCAACTTCACCTTTGCTCAGCTCAAATGAAGCTACTGCACCATTTGAATCCACAGATATGGAATCTGAATATAATAGACCACTCAATTGATCCTCGTAATTTCCTAATGGTAAACTTGTATATAAATTTTCTATTTTGTAACTACTACTTCCTTTGTTAACTGCAATCAAGGCTACAGTAGAACCAAATTTCCTCTCAAAAATGAGCACATCAGAGTTTATCCACCTCTCTTGTGTCGTACCATATGCCAAAGCTTGATTATGTTTTCTCAAGTTTGACAACTTGCTTATTACTTTATATGCATTACTATTTTTATTGAAAGAACTTATATCAGACCTATTCTCTGGATCATTTCCTCCTTGATCATATTGTTCACTTCCGTAATAGATTGTCGGAACTCCTCGAGAAGTTAATAAAAGTGCGTAAGCTTGATTCACTGCAAGTTGATTTCCATTAACTAATGTTGAAAAGCGACTCATATCATGATTATCAATAAAGGTAACCTGATCATTTATTTCTTCGTAGTCATTTTCAGTCGCTTGCAAAACATTATAAAAATCCAGCATTGTAAATGTATCACTCGAATAGAGATTTCTAATAGCATTTGCAAATCTAAAATCTAATAAACTCATACCACTATTGTTCGCGAATGATGTCATTTCTACTTCGGCCTCAGTACCTCCTGTATACCATTCACCAAAAACAAATATCCCCGTCTTCTCATAAATATAGCTCAGCCAATTTTTTTGCCAACCAAGAGACATATGTTTTACTGCATCAACTCTGATTCCATCAATTCCATAATCTATCCATGATACGATAGCATCTTTAAGATATTTATCAATAGTTGGATTAATATTATTCAAATCTGCCAATCCATATAAACTATGATAAATCCCATTTTCATAAGTGCTATAGTCCGTCCAAGACTCATGATTAAATATACCATCAACATCATTTGAGAATGTCCCAATTAAATTTCCATTTCTAAATAAAGCCCCATCTTCAGGAAAAGAATAGCCCGAATATTCTGCGGTTGAAGTATGATTCGGAGCAAAATCAATTACTATTTTAATATTATTTTCATGTGCAATGGATACCAATTCTTTAAAATCCTCTTGTGTCCCAAAAGCAGAATTAGTATTAAAGAAGTCTCTAGCCCAATAACCATGATATGAAGCACTATTACTAGTAGGGTCTATACTAGTAATATTTTCAACAGGTGAAGATATCCAAATTGCTGTAATTCCGAGATCTGTTAAATAGCCATCCTGAATCTTCTTTATTATTCCTCGCCAATCTCCTCCATGATACTTCCTAAGATTTGTAGTATCAAAAATCTCACCTGATGGATTATTAGTCGAATCACCATCATAAAACCTATCGGTAATAATTTGGTAAATAACATCCGATGAAAAATCAACCTTATTGTTAATTGAATTATAACTTTCTGCATTAATAACACTAAATTTTGTTGTAACTAAAAATAAGATAATAATAGGCAGTGCCATTAAATAATCTTTCCAATAAAATTTCTTCATCATTCACCTCTTATTTTACTGCTCCAGCGGTCAAACCATTGACCATATTTTTTATTAGCAAGAAATATAACACTACAATTGGAACCGCAATAAATATACTTCCTGCTGCAAAACGTGCAAACTCTGTCTCATCTAAATTCATCAAGCCAACAGCAACGGTATAAAGATTTTTTTCCTTCAATAATAATTTTGGTAAAATGAAGTCACTCCATGGCCATGCAAAATTGGTTAATGCTGTATATGTAATAATCGGCCTAGACAACGGCAAGTGGATATGCCAAAAAATTTGAAAACTCGTAGCTCCATCCATTCGGGCTGCTTCATCAATGCTATAAGAAATGGTATCAAAAAAACCTTTTTGGGTTAAATAACCCATTGGAGCTGCTGCACTATATATTAATACCAATCCCCACAATTGATTAATTAGGTTAAATTGAGTCATCAGCAAATAAACAGCAATCATCCCCATAAATGACGGAAACATACCTAGTACCATTGTTGTCTTCATTAATGCATTCTTTCCATTAAAATAAAAACGAGACATTGCGTATGCTGTTAATATGACTAAAAATGTTCCCAGTATACAGCTCATACTTGCAATAAATAACGTATTTAAGAACCATCTCGGGTAGTTATATAGATCTGTATCTGTAAACAAAGTTATAAAACTTTTTAAACTATAAGATGTTGGAAAAAAGCCATCAAATGAATAAATAGTGCCTGATTGAGAAAATGAGGCTAATATCAACCAAATACAGGGAAAGAGAAAGATAAAACTCACCAAAATAAGTATGCAATATATCCCTGTACTTTGTAAAAAGTGAGACCATTTTCTCATAAAAATCTACCTCCTTCCTTATAAGAAGATGTTCGAACGTAGACAGAAAGTGAAATAACAGAAGTTAATAAGAAGATTATTAGACTAATAGTAGCCCCGATACTATAATAATTATTATCAATTGAAAGATTGTATAACCAATTAATTAGTAAATCTGTATCACTTGCTAGAAAATAATCATCTAAATATAACCCACCTCTTAGGAAATAAAAGATCCCAAAGTTATTGAAATTACCGACAAACTGACCGATAAGGACTGGCGTTGTCGCTGTCAATATATAGGGAAAAGTAATTTTTGTAAATTGTGCCCACTTATTTGCACCATCAATTTCTGCTGCTTCATAAAGTGATGCGTCCCGATTGGATAACAAACCAGTTGCTAATAGCATAATTGATGGTACTCCAATCCAAGCGTTTACCATAAGGCCAATGACACGAGCTGACCACTTGGCATCAACATCAAGAAACCCTATTGCTTGAAACCCCTGGTTTTGCAAAAGTTGATTGATTGGACCACCATAAGAAAACATGAATTTAAATGCCAATAAGCTAATAAAACCAGGTATAGCATAAGCCAAAATAGGAAAAGCTCTCCAAACCACTTTCCATTTGACACGTTTATTTGAAAAAAGTAATGCTAAGGATAAACCACCAAAATAGTTTAAACCTGTAGATAGAACTGCCCACAAAATATTCCAGCTTAAGATTTTAAAAAAAGTTGGAGCAAATTGAGTCAAAGAGACTATTTTTACAAAATTTTTAAGTCCAATCCAGCTTACTAATTCTGGAGGAACAATTTTTCCACCATAATTCGTAAAAGCAATTAATATCATAAAAATAATTGGAAGGACACTAAACACCATAATTCCTAAAACTGGAAAAAATAGGACAAAAGCTGGAAAGTTTCTATCAATTGAAATTTTTATTTCCTCACGGAACGATGGAATCTTTTTTCCTTCACGTATTAATTGATCAACATATAATGCATCTTTGATATTTATAACATACAAATATATAGCTAGTGAAAATATTATGAAACCCAAAATTCCCATGAGTAACATGATAATCGAATTGTCACCTTCTATTCCAAACCAGGTGTCTGCTTTTTGTGTTCCAAGTGTAAAGAATCCTATTATATCTCTAAAGCCTCTAAAAAATAAATAACTTAAGAAAAATAATTCAATTCCAAAAAATAGTATTCCTTTAAATTTTTGACCGAGAAGAAATTGGCCAAAACCCATGCAAAATAAAGATGTTTTAGCTTCGACAGATGCTTTTCTCAAATCTATTTTTCCATGCTTAAACATATTTTCTCCTATTCTAGTGTATGAATGGCATCACTAATTTGCTGAGTCACTTTTTCAAGTCCTTGTTTAAGATCTTGATTAGTTCTAAATTTTTTCTCTGATTCTGCGCGAAAAACATCTTTAGTAATATCAGCAAAAAATGTTTGAGTAGGGGTCCAAATTTGTGATACAGCCGAATTTGATGGCATTAATACAATATTATTATTTTCGAGCTCTCCATACACTGCTTCTGAAATTCCGCCGATTTCCTTTATTACATCTGATCTGGTAGGCACAATACCCAACATTTCATATCGTTTTAAAATATTTTCATAATTTGTAGCAAAATTTACAAAGGCAAGACTTGCATTTGGACAAGGAGTATAAGCACTAATTGCATAGCCATTCACTCCTCCCATTGTTTTTGTGTCAATCAACTCCGAATTAACATCCGTTAAATCACCACTTTTAGGTAATTGAGGTAAATTAACCATTACCAGATTCTCACTTGCTAAAGTCTCCGCCTCAATTGTAGACATCCCTTGGTGTTCATAATATTGAATCAATTCATCTAAAAAGGTTGAATAAACATCTGGTGTAGACATTGTTGCAAAAAAAGTCCCATCTGCAAGTTTACTATATGCACTTGTAGTTATCGTATCATCAATACTTTCTTCAGTCATAGCCGAAGCCAATTGCTGAATAACTTTTGCACCTTTTTCCGCATCCCCTGATGCAAATCCAATATCATTTGTATCTAAATTATCATTTCCAAAAATATATGCACCATAAGAAAACAAGAAACCGCTTGAAAAATATGAATCATACAAAGATTTCATATAGCCATATTTAGAAGAATCGGCAGCATGACGTTCTTGTGAAAATCTCAGTAAACTTGACCAAGTTTCAACCATGTCTGGGATTTGATTTTTATTGTCATCCCACTTACTTTCCCAATCAACTGGTAGTAAATCTTTGCGATAATACAGCATAGGTGTCTGAACATTCACAGGGACACCTAGAGTATATGTTGTTCCATCTAGATGATATTCAAATGCTTTCCATGCCATTGAAGAAGTTGTTTCATATGCATCCAAATCTTTTATTGGGAGGGGATAAATGTGTTTATCTTCTGCATATTTCATAATGACATCATTAGCCTGATACAGAACATCCGGTCCATAACCATAAGGACCATCATTAGCCAAATCAACATACTGATCTATGTTTGCATCTACTGCTATAATATTTTCATCAGCATACATTTCATTAAATGCTGCAATAAGTTCAGCAAAATATCCCTTTGAAATTGCTGTATTGTTTTCAAGAACTTTAATTGTAGCCCCATTTTCAAGTTTTCCAGTAAATATCATACTGTCATTCGTTGATTGATTCTTATTAGGAATAATCGGTGGACTAACACTAGCTAAAAACAAGCTTGTAATTGCAGTTACAGATATAGCATAAAGTGTTTTGAGTTTCATTTTTTTCACCTAAAATTCATAAAAAATATACCCATATCGTGACAAGAATCCATCACTATCTAATCCCCTAGATACAAGAGGAGTACCTTCAAAGCAAATCTTCTGTTTTTTTTCATCCAAATTTAAGAGGAAATGCACACTCTTTTCTTGCCACTTACGCTCCACATGAACCAATTCTCCTTTATTCAGAATTGATATATCACCATTCTGGATTGAGGTATTTTTTCTTGTAGATATGATTGCTTTAATATTGTTTAAAAATTCGTTATCCCATTCCTCTGTGTTCCAATTAAAGGTCCTACGTGAATCGGGATCGTATCCTCCTTCCAAACATATTTCTGTTCCATAATAGATACATGGAACACCTGGAAAAATAAACATTAAAGCCAAAGCAGCTAATACTTTATCTTTTGAATTTCCAACCTGTGTAAAGATTCGATGTGTATCATGGGAATCCAATAAATTTAAATTCATTTGGTTAACCTGTGTTTGATTCCTCATCAAAATATGATTCAGTCGTTCCACTAAATCTTTAGCCTTAAATCGGTCAAATGCGAAACAATCTAAACTTGCTTTTGTAAAAGCATAGTTCATTATACTATCATATTGATCTCCCATTAAATACGGATATGCATCATGCCAATTTTCACCAATTAAAACACAATCTTGCTTCACATCCTTGATTGCCAATCTAAATTGTCTCCAAAATTGATGAGAAACCTCATCAGATACATCCAATCGCCATCCATCAATATTTGCTTCTTTAATCCAGTACAGTCCAATATCTATCAAATGTTTTCTAACTTCTGCATTCGAGGTGTTCCATTTTGGCATATAGTAGCACGAAGCAAAGCATTCATAATTAACCTTTTCAATATCAGGGAAATCACCATCAATCATAAACCAATCATAATACGGAGAATCCTTCCCTTGGTTGATTACATCAATAAATTCTTTTGAATTCATACTGCAATGATTAAAAACAGCATCCAGAACAACTCTTATCCCTCGCTGATGACACTTACTAACAAGTTCTTTTAAATCTGCTAAAGTCCCAAATTGTTCATCAATCTCATAATAATTTTCAATATCGTACTTATGATTGGTGGGTGATTTAAAAATAGGAGTTAAATACAAAGCATTAATTCCCAAATCTAAAAGATAATCCAATTGATTAATAATTCCTCTCAAATCTCCACCAGCAAAACTTTTAGGTGTTGGCAGGTCTCCCCAAGACATATCAATGTATGACTGTTTTTTTAAGTTATCACCTTTAGCAAATCGATCAATAAAAATTTGATAGAAAGTACTCTCCTTCAACCAGTCGACTGTAGGAAAAATATCAATTTGATTAATGTATGGCATTTGAAAAAAATTATAAAAACCAGTATCAAAATGATAATACTCAGTTAGCCCATCTTCACTGAAAAAATAGCTTTGTGTATTTTTTTCTAGTCTAAAGATATATGCTAATCTTGTATCCGTAACTTTTAAATTTATTTCAAAATATGCAAATGTATTATCCTCATAACGAAGTGGAACTCTTAACTCCTTCCTGTCGAAATGATAATCATATTTTTTTCCATATACAAGATAGATATGTGTGTCTCTATCCTCTTTGGCCGTTCGTATCCTAATTACAACTTCATTTTGATCTATTGCAAAACAATATCTTGAATCTGGAATATGCAAAATTCCTGCTTCATTCATCACTTACATCTCCTACATTATTTTTAAGTTGACTTTTTGTTTTTTTTTTTATATAACAATCCTATGAAAAAGATTACCATAAAAGACGTTGCACGTGAGGCCGGGGTCTCCGTTGCTACTGTTTCCTACATTATCAACAATCGTGAAGACCAAAAAATTAGTCCTGAAACGCGTAATAAAGTTCTACAAATTATTAATTTATTGGACTATACTCCTAACCAAGCCGCAAAGTCACTTGTAACTCAAAAATCGCAAATTGTTGCCCTTCACTACAAGGAAGCCGAGTCCTATTTGCAAAAAGCCGAGCAACTTCATTTCATCAATAAATTAACGAACTTTCTACATAATAAAAATTACTATTTAATGTGTCTTAGTGAACATTACATTGAAAAAATAGATTTAGCTGATGTAATATTAACTCTTGACGTGGCTAAGGAAGATTTCTATAAAATCGGGAATGCCAATTTCTCGCCTCTAATTGCCCTTGATAGTTTTATTGATGATCCTGTGTTTTTTCAAATAAATTCAGATTTTCAAAAATTAAAAAAACAGGCTATACAATATTTTGGAGAGACTACTTTTACTTTTGTATCTCTGCCAATAAATGATGAAAAAAGAAAAGAATTAATTCAAAATACATTTTCTTCAATTAAATACGTTAAATCAGTGGAAGAACTAGATAACTTTGATTACAAAAATGTTTTAATTATTGATTCAATCTTGGAACAATTAATCTCGAACTATTACAACAAATTGTATATCTCAGGTTTCTCAGATGAAAAATTTGAAAAAATTTTTCAAGCTATCGAATGGGCTTCACAGCGTATTGAAATCAATAATCATAACATTGTTGTTTAGAAAGTTAGAGTAGCTATTTCTCGAGATTACATGCTAATACTTACTCATTTTCAAGTCCCTCCTCAGACATATAAAGCACCACCATTTTGTTTATTTATTGTAATAACTCTAACTATTTATGAAACAATTGACGATTGAAAATTGAACAAACTTGGTTCTCATCATAAACTGCAAGCGTAACTTGAATTTGACGTGGTGAGATAACAAATAATAAAAGAAAAACTAATAAACAGTGTCACTCCAACTGAACAACAAAATATTTAAATAATTTAACTAAATTGTCAAAAATTAAAATCAAACTGGATAAGGGAGGAAACAATTTTCTCCCTTAAAAATTTCTTCACTCCTGTGTCAGCGAGTTTTTCAACAAATTTTTTATCTTGTTGAAAAAACTCGCTTTTTTAAAATTTCACAAACGGTTAGGTAATCTAATTCATTTTTTAAACTTACTAGTTTTCATACGTCCAAGCAATCGTATCAAAATTATTTATATTAAAGGATTCTTTCTTTGCTTCTGAATATTCGGAATTTTCAGTGTCATAAGTATCTTCAGCAGGATGTGTAATTAAAGTAAATGTATATGTTCCTGATTTTGCAATCTTAATATTCGACCGTTTGCTTGAAGTTTCACCAAGACCCCCAGAATTTTCAAAATAAGTTACACCATCTTTCTCAATTGTCTCCAAATATCCAAACCCTCTTTGATTTTCCCAACTACTATTTATTGCAAATTGAAATTCGTCACCTTCTTCTAAATTCATTGTAATCGAATAAATATTGCTTTCGTTACTTTCCTCTTTTATGAGTTTATGCTTATCACTTACGTTTGCCCCCCAATTTGATTCTTTAAGAATCTCACTATTTCCATTCCCTACAACAATAAAACTCCGAGTATCTTCTTTATAAGCTGAGAAACCAGCGTATAAGGATAAATCGCTTGTAATATTACTACTCTCAGTGAATTTTCGTGAAAAATCTGGTTTTACATACCATCCAACAAAGGTTTTTCCCTCCTTTGAAGGAGTGTATTTTAGTATATCTCCTGTTGATTTTACTTGCTCAGTTTTTAAAACTGTTGTGCCATCACTGTCATAGTAAGTAACTTTGTAGTTTGAAACTTCAGAAACAACTGAATTAGTCGAATTTGCTTCTTGGGAAGCTTGAGTGCAGGCAACCAAATTTAAAGAAAGTGCTGCAATAGTCAAAAAATATAGACATTTTTTCATGATACCACCTCGGATATTAATATTTTTCTAACTTAACTTAAACGTTTAAGTTAAGTTAATTTTATTGCAATCGCTTACAAATGTCAATACTTTTTCCCTAATTTTTATAAATTTTATTGAATATCAAAAAAATATTAAATTAGTGAAATATTAAATTAGTTATGTTTTTCCGAATTTCAAATAAAAACATTATGGACACATAATCTAATCCATAATGTTCTCTTCATTATTATTCACTTTGTAGAATTACTCCTTCTTCGCTTAGGCTTCCTTCATTTATTTATTAGCAAACGCGTCGAGTAGAACTTGAAATTCCTCATTACTAAGAGTGATTCCTTTCCCCATCTTGGTATGGTCAGGACTCCAGGTACGGATGTCATACTTGGCTGGTGCTCCATTAAAAGATACTCGATTAAGCTCCTTGGTCCATCCTTTATCATTTTCAGATAAGACCAATAATTTTTCTTCAATTTCAAATGTAAATTCTGCCATTTGTTACCTCCTCGCTTATCTATTCGAAAAAGCTTGTCATTTTTATAAAAATTAGATAATATAATTATATCAAGTTTGAAAGGATTATGCCATGAAGAGGTTTTTAGAAGTTATTTTCGAGCAGATCACCGTCTTTTTAGAACATGGCAAAGCTCCTAAGTCTATTGAGCCAGATAGCAAGGAAGAAATCAAGAATAACTTGGAGCTGGCTTTGTATAAAAAAGCTGCAGTCCATGTCATCTATGGCGATCGTAGTTTCACAGGTGACATTGTGAAATATGATACCAATCGCCAACGGATTATCATGAAAAATTTCAAACGTCAGGTTACCAGCATTATAAAAATCGAGGACATCAAAAAAGTTACCTTGGTTCCAGATAGCATCAAGACTTCTCAACAACAAACAAAAGGCTGAAATTTCAGCCTTTTTATGTTTATGCACGAATAGTTAGGGATTGTCCATCTTCTTGGTAGAGGTTGATGAGGCCTGATTTGCAGGCACGAATCATGTCGCCAGGATAAATTTCACGGTCCAGCTTAATAGTTAAGAGTTCCATAGGCTTGTTGGCCCGGTCAATCTTTTCTCCATTTGAATCACGAAGGTCTTGGATAGTCGTTTCAAAATGACGGAAACCAGGTCCGTAGAACTCCACTTGGTCGCCTTCGTTGATAACATTGCGTTGGCGAATGGTGGCGGTCATGTTTTCCTTGTCAAAGGCTACTACTTCCGCGATGAATTTGTATTCTGGAATTTTACGGCGGGCACCGAAGAGCTGCTCATTTTCACTCGGTGGGCTGTAGTAGAAACCTGTTGCCAATTCGCGTTGGGCAACCTTCCACATTTCATCAATCAGGTCTTGTTTGATTGCCTCAAACTTCTCTGGGCTTTCAAGATAAGCATCTACCGCTGCCTTGTAGCAGTTGGTTACGGTTGATACATAGTGGACGGATTTCATCCGGCCTTCAATTTTCAGGCTATCAACCCCATTTTCAATCATGTCTGGAATATGGTCAATCATACACATATCCACCGCAGACATAGAGAACTCCTCTGGGATTTCCCCCTTAATCGAACGACGTTCTTCGCCAAATGGGAGGTCATAGAGGTTGTACTTCCAGCGGCAAGACTGGGAGCAACCACCGCGGTTGGCATCGCGTTTGCTCATGTGGTTGGAGAGGACGCAACGGCCTGAGTAGGAGATACACATGGCTCCGTGGACAAAGGCTTCAATCTCCACGTCTGTCCGTTTGCGGATTTCAGCCACTTCTTCCATGGTCACTTCACGGGCTAAAACGACACGGGTCAAGCCCAATTCCTTCCAAAACTCAAAGGTTTCGTAGTTGGTAGATGATGCCTGGGTTGACAGGTGAATTTCAAGACCTGGTGCTTCGGTTGCACAGATAACGATGAGGGCTGGGTCGGAAACGATAACCGCATCCAAGCCCATGTCTCGTAGTTCACGGAACCAAGCTCCCGCTCCTTCTTCATTGCCTTCGTGGGTGACCATGTTGGCAGCTACATAGACCTTGGCTCCACGGGCATGGGCATATTCGATTCCTTCCCGCATCTCATCCATGGTAAAGTTCCCTGCACGGCTACGCAGACCGTAGGCCTGGCCACCGACAAAGACAGCATCAGCACCATAATCAATGGCTACCTTCAATTTCTCCAAAGTCCCAGCAGGTGACAAGACCTCGGGACGCTTTAATGTTTTTGACATAATAAACTTCTTTCTATTTACGACGGTTTCCACGTGAAAACGATACTTTTTCATGTGGAAACCTAGTACAGAGTTTAGAAAATCGCCCAAAGGTGTTTTCGTACTCTGACCTTACATAGTAAGTGACAGAGCTAACTCTGCCAGGTTAAAGTAAATAAATTGTGCTATAAATATTGTTATTTAACCTTATTGCGGTCAAATTCGTAGAAGCCTGTATCCAAGCCACGTTCAGCTGGATGGAGCTTGCGCACCTGTTCATCCAAAAGGAAAGCCTGATCATAAGTGAATTCGCCTTTTTCAATCAAATCTCTTGCTTGAACAAAAAGCTTAACAATTTCAACAAAGTTCTGACCAGGGCAATAGATACCATCAAGCTTCCAATTATGATAACCATGTTCATCTAATTCTGACAGCTTGGTCATCATATCAATGTCATTGTTGATAAAGATATGGGTACCGTGCTTGTCCTCAAAGATAGAATAGTGGCTATCTGGGTCGCTCGGCTCAGCTAAGAAAAGTCCGCGTCCACGTGACAAATCTGTCTCATCAGCCTTTGTAAAATTGTAGTAATTCTGTAACAAGGTTCGTTTAGAATGGTGAATAACAGAGGCGCCGTAGACCAAGATTTCCGCTGGCATTTCCAAGTTCTTAGCAATATCAAAGAGTTCTTCCGACGGAATCTCTCTTGCCAAAACAGCCTCTACTGCTCCATGATCTTTCCAAAAGTTAATCTGACGGCTGGAAGTCACAAAGACAGATGTATCATAGATTAGCTTGAAATTGTAGCCATCACGTTTATTGATATAGAAAATTCCAGTATCTCCGACAACCAGATAATCAACCTTGATTTCCCTCATTAGCTCCATAAACGGTTTGATATTGTCCATCATATCTTGGTGCATGAGGGCATTGGCAGCGACCGTCAATTCCTTCCCAGCGCTATGAACTAGCTCTGCTATTTCCCTGAGTTCATCATAGGTAAAATTTGTTGGGATGCGAAGAGCATGGTCGGCTTCACCTACATAAATGCGGTCAACGCCTGCTGTAAGCAGTTCCTTGACCTGTTCAATACTTTCAGCTGTTGCTGTAATGATAATTTTTCCCATAAGGATAATTATATCAAAAAGAGAAATATCTGATAAGTGACTAGCTGTGTTTTAATATTCAGACTTTTCTAATATCCTTCTTGTAACATTATTGTAATATAAATGACATAATAATTCATCAATGATATGGTATTCTTTAAGGAGCAGAAAAGGAGACGATATGCCATTAAGACACTATCAGTCCCATGAGTACCAGTACGAAGAGTATATCCCGAAAGAGAAAAAGGCTAATTTTCAAACCTATCAAGCAAAAAATACCAATAAAGAACGTCTAAAGGAATTGTTGTTTTTTGTTAATATCGCATTTTTTAGTTTGATAACAGTCATCGCTAGTTATGTCTATCTATCCGTAGGCATTCCTGTTTTTATTGCCATCATATTGGCAAGTGCGACGGGTTTTCTTGGACTACGTTTGGTTCAAATTGGACTAAAGAAGAAATTTAAACCCAGACAAGTTATCAGAAAAAATTAATAATGAAGTATGAAGACAGAGAAAGTTATTCTCTGTCTTTTTTGCATGAACCACTGCCGTCTGTAAACAATTGATTTTCTGCACCTCTTAATATAGTCTGGTAATTTTCTATCTTATAATCTAAACGTTCTAGAGCTTGCTGAATTTCCAACAATCGTAACTGCAGGACTTCCCGTTCCTCTTTTAGTAAATCAATCCGGGCTTCCACAGTACTATCGCCAGCCTGCACCAAGCCCATATACTCAATCAAGCGCTCAATAGACATACCAGCACTCCTAAAGCAGCGAACAAATTCCAAAACGGCTACATCATTTTCCACAAAGTCCCTTACTCCAGAAGATTTTCTTGCAATTTTGGGAATAAGCCCTATCCGTTCATAGTAGCGAATGGTATCTGCCGATAGACCTGTTACATCACTAACTTCTTTAATGTTCATATTCATTCTCCCTTAGTTTTGTATATCTATTATATACCTTTAAGTCAACTCTAAGTCAAGTATGCGACAAAAAATCTGGGTTTCCCCAGATTTGCTATTTTATAAATAGTCCCCTTTAACCACAAAGAAGCTGCCACGGATTTCGCCTGCTAGTTTGAAGCCGTTGGCGGGCAAACTTGAATTTGCCTTCAAATTCTTTGGGAATTTCAATGCCGTCTGACAATTTGAAACCGACCGATCGCTTGCCGCCTTCTTCAAGCGTATAGAGGACATTGACATATCGTCATTTGGTTTATCTTCTATTTCACCTTTTGGATGATTGGGAGTTGGAAAAATCTCCCTTTCCTAAGCTTAAAAGCTAAAGAACAAAGTCGAATAGTCTGACATTCTTTGCGATACTATCTAAGTCACATAAACAAATTTACTTCTTTTTTTATAAAAAATAAACTCCAAAGTAGTCCTAATAAACATAAAGCAATAAAAGGAGAAACCAGTATAGGTTTTACAATTGATCCCTCTGAGACTACTTGCTTAGTAAGTAGTTGATTTTCAATTCGGTGACCTCTAACTAATAATCGGTGGCTATTAACACCATAAGGTGTGCAAGTCACAAGGGTTACGAAATCCTCATTCGGATCTATCATCAAAGGAGATACATCATCTGGAGTAACCGTAATAATTTTATCAATTTCGTATGTCAGAGTGTTATCTAAAACTTGTATCATAAATGTGTCCCCTATAACCAGCTGATCTAAATCAGAAAACAGTTTTGCAGAAGGCAATCCCCGATGTCCTGAAATAGCAGCGTGACTTCCCTGACCGCCAATGGGAAGGGAAGTCCCAGCAAGGTGACCTACTGCTACCTGCAATACGGCATCATCCGTTCCGTGATAAATAGGTAACGTTGTCTGTAATTTAGGAATTTCTACATAGCCCATAATACCAGTATCTGTGATATTTAAAATTGATTCATACTTTTTTAAAGCTACACTGTCTATATTTAAATTAGGTATTGTCCCCTTTTCGAGCGTGCTATTATATGCACTAACATTTTCTAAAATTTTTTGTTTTTCTTCTTTTGAAATATCCAATAATTTCTCAGAATAAGTAGCTACTGCTTCTGATTGATAATGTGAGTTCCAATAATCACTTACTGTTGGATATAATAACAATAATAGGCCAGTTATTAAGAAAAAGACTAGCAGACTCGTTATGTAATTATTTTTAGATTTGGAAATCATAATAACCTCATTTTGAATAATAGGAAAAGAGGCTGGGAAAAAGGCCAGCCTCGCTTCTCAGAGTTCGTGTCTACATCTCAGCGTAGTGGTTGATTGGGTTTAACAGTCCACTGGACTGTTAAAGGTTGGAGATAGGAGTTGCAAAGCAAATCTCAGTAATTCATGTTTTACGCTTCAAATCTGACCTCTACGACTGTTGCGAACAAGTTAGCTTAATTTCCAACCTATTCCAAATTTACTTAAGGTCTACACGTTTCTTCGTCACAAGAAGGACTGCTGAACTGATTGCAAACAATGCCCCAATAAGGTAAAGCATCTTTGTCCCAACGCTACCTGTTGACGGCAGTAATGAACCTTTTTTATTAATGACATTTGTTGAGAGAGAGCCATCTTGCAAGTTTGAAGTAAATTTCAATTCTTCGTTACCTGACAGTTTGTTCAATGTTGGCATTGCAGACTCAATAGTATATTCCGCAGTAATTGTAAACTCAAGTGGCTTGATTGTATTGTAACCACTTGGAGTGGTAGTTTCTTCTAATTTGTAGTCTCCAGCATCAAGGCCTTTAAATTCAAATTTAGTTAGTTCACTACCTTTTATTTCATCACCAACCTTTTTCCAATCATTCTTTACTTTTTTATAAAGAGTAAATCCTGCACCTGTCAAAGCCTTCCCATCCTGGTCTTGCTTATTTACAATGGTTTGGTATGTAAAGACAATAACTACATCTTTCGGTGTTCTACCCTGTCCTTCACCTTTAGAGTTAGGATTGTTTGAGTACACTAACTCAACTTCATTTCGGTTTCCCTGTCCACCAATAACAGCTTCTGAAGTTAATGTTGCTGTATATTCTACAACCACTTTAGTTTTAGAATTGATTTTGTGATTTTCAATAGATTTCAAATTTTCAATAGAGATTTGAAGTTCTTTAGGATTTTTACTAATTTTAAATTTGTCTGTGACTTCAACTCTATCTTCACCTTCGTTTTCTAAATAAATTTTAGCATTTCCATCATAGTTTAATCCTTTAGATAAAGTATCAACAAATTCAAGGTTATATGTTTGATAATCATCAAAATTACTTGGTAGGGTTGCTGTCAATTTAAAAGGAACTTGGTCATTAAAATCATAATCTGCTGCATCTTGCCAATTTGATTCTACACCTGTGGTATCATTTTTATCTTTAACTTTCTTTTCAACGGTTGGAATGTCACTTTTTAAAGTAGCTTCTGCATCTCCGACAACTTTCAAAATAAAGCGAGTATAAGAAGTATTTGTTTTCTTATTCGTAGCTTCTTGTGAAAAATCTTTATCTTTAACTAGGTAGTAACCCGGCTTTAACCCAGAGAGAATTGTCTTGTCAGCAGTACTCACAACTGATTTTGAAGGAGCCCCTTTTAAATGTTCTCCAGCTTTAAATGCAAACTCCTTAACTTTGTTAGAGTCGTCATTTTCCTTACCTAATAAATCTACAATATCCGTTACCTCTTTCTTTTCTTCAAAAGTAAAAGGTGTAACATCAGAGCCCCATCCAATATTTGAAAGTGTCTTACCGTCTTCTGAAATTTCACCTTTAAAAATTTGGTAGGCTTCATAGGTATGACCAGCTGTTGTTCCATTGATTGTTAAACTGTAATTTCTAGATTCCTCAGCAGAAACCTTTAGAATACCCAAGGCATAGAACATGACTGTAAAAAATACTGTAAAGATTGTTATTAACTTTTTCACGAAAATATCCTTTCTGACTTTAAAAATTTTTTATAAAATAATTTTTCATCATTTTCTGCAGTTATAGCACAGTCTCTCCTCCTATAACGCATATAAATGAATCAACTATACAAATTAAATTTATAGAATAGTCCTCCCGCAACAACCAGTAATACTATTACTCCCAATAAGTAATACATGATTACACCTGGTCCACCTGCATTAGGCAACACGTATTTTCGGGTAGAGACATTTCTTATAGTTATTATCCCCGAAACAATGGCTGCATTTTCTGGAGTGGTTACATCCACCTCATTATTCTTAGATTGATAGCTAGTGTTATAACCAATTATTGGATGCTCCTGTACGAAATAACTGTACGTAACAGTCTCTCCTTCTTCCTTACCTTTTTTAGGAAGTTCATGATATGTCTTACTCCAATTCATCGTATGATTGAGGGTCTCGCCACTCAAATAATCTTTTATAATTTTACGTCCGTCATCAAAATGAACTATTTGCTTCAAATCATAGCTAATCTCTCCGTTCACACGGTCCGTTGGCTGCTTATCTGCTGTAAACCATTGTTTATTGACCGTAATGCTTGTCATATTTAACTTCTGGTTTTTTATCGTCAATATCCCCTTAACAATAGCTGCTTCTGCTGGATTTACCGTATCAGCATTACTCTCATTCAAATAACGAACACTATAGCCTGGTAGGGGGACTTCCTCTACATAATAAGCATAGCTAACCTTTTGTTTAGCTTCATTTACACCTGATATTGGTAAATTATCATATCGTTTTGTCCATTGTTCAGCCGCAGTTAAGGTCTGGTTAGCTTGATACACTGTTGTTGTCTTCGTTCCATCTTCTGTCGTGGAAATTTGGTTAAGATTATACGTAATGGAAGAAATTGTTGGTTCTCCAATCTCACTTCCATCCTCATTTAACCACTGCTTCCTTACAGTGATTGATGTTTTTGTTGGCACAACTTCTTTTTTATTACTAATAGTAATAACCGGGGTTTTACGCTCTGCTTCTCCGGCTGATTCAGCCTGTGATGCAACAACACTTGCACTAACACTAACTGAATTGCTACTCCATCCTGTAAATCCCCATGTCGCTGTCATATTGGTAGCAGCAGTTGGAACCCGTAATTTTTCTGTAATTTTAATTAAAAAACCATTGCTATACTTACCAGTCGCAGCATCATAAAATTCATTCTTTTCTATAATGATTGCAGAGGAATTAGGATTATATTGAGCACTAGTTATTTTCTCTAATCCATCAGTCCCTCCATGCATACTATCAGGCATATAGGTATGTTTAAGAGCATTTGGAACCTTAAATATTTCAAGGTTAGTAATATCAGTTTGACCTTGGTTATCAAGAGTAATTTGATGTTTCCCCCAAAGAAAATTGGCAACATAATCTCTAGATAGGTCATTCCCGTTATTGATATAAATAATTCGTTCAACTTCTCCAGTAAGACGATTAACAGAGGCTACCTGATTACGGATTTTTAATCCTTTAGCTACACCGCCCGGCATTTCTCTAGAAGCTCCATAATCAATATAAAATGTTTTTGAAGGTTGATTTTGTCCATCTATAACATTTGTAAAACTTTGTTTACCTGAATAAGGTACATTCTTCAAATCCGCTCCCATAGTCGCATAACTTGCTGAAAGCTTGATATTCTGTTCTCGTCGTACATAATCATTGAATGTATAAATAAAGCTATTTGTCGCTTCATCATACCTTCCTGTAGCTACAACCGTATCTCCAACTTTCAAAGGAATAGGCGGTAAAGTACGTTCTCTAATCCCTGTAGGTGATAATTTACTATCCAACTTAATTGTGAAGGAATCTCCCGGTTGAGTATCTGGTTTAACTTTAAGTTCAAAAGCTAACTTTATAAACTCTCCACTGGTCATCCACACTGCATCTTCATTATCTTTTTTTGTATCACTTCGCGTGGAAGTCAGCTCGTATTTTAATACCTCAACTACATTTTCTACTTTAGGCTGCCTAATAATAGTATTACCACGGGACTCTGATATTTTCTCTTCAGATGTTGAATCGGTGGATTTTATATATTTGGCTTCCACAATTCCGTAATGATTAACTCTGATTTCATAGTAATCATTCAATAACTGATAACCTTCAGGCGCTTTAGTCTCTCTAAGGGTATACGTTCCTTTCGTTAGATTTGAGAATACAGTCCCCTTTGAATCGCTAGTAGTAGTTATCGTTTGCATAACTTTACCAGTTGAATCAGAAAGAGTAAATACAGCACCTGCTAATGCCTTCCCTTTCTCATTTACTTTCTTCAAAGTAAAGCTTCCACTTTGTTCAGCTATCTGAACATTTGACGCCGAGCGTAAAAAGGAATCCATTGAGACAGTTGCTTCTGTCACTTCTCTTGTTAATACAAAGGGATCTTCCTTGCTTCCATTCCCTGTTTTATTTACCAATTCACTATTTGTTGCTGCTCGTTCAATTATTCGATAAGTCGCTGAGGAGTTTGCTACATTTTCCCATACTAACTGAGTAGAAGTTGCTTCATCCGGTGCTTCAATACTTTGAACAGCATTTTCAACTTCTGCTATTCTCCATGAACCATCTTCATTTTGAACTTGCAACTCTATATCAATAACGTCATCACTATCAAACTCATTCCATTCTTTTCTTGCATATAAAGTGATAGGCTTTTCAGCTGTCTCTACTAGTGTGTAGTTGAAGAAAGAATCTGAAGAAAATTCAATACCGGTGAGCCCTGTTTCATCTGTCTTTATTTCTGTTTTATCTGTTAAATCTTCAACACTATCTAAATCATTATTTTTGAAATGATAGAACTTCCATTTTGTCGAGCTTTTTTCTACAGGTATACTATTTTTAAATGTAAATGAAACCCTCACTTCTTTTTGAGGTTCGATTTTTTCTCCTGATTCAGTCAAAAAAGAAAGTTCGTAAGAATGAGCCTGCTGAATAATCTGAGAATTTTCCTCAAGAATAGATGATACTCTATCACTATATTTTGTACTATCTTCTGAAGGTAAAACCTGTAATCGAACAGGCTGTTCAAATGTATGAGCCTCATAGTTAACTTGTACAGTTATATTTTCATGTTCAGCGAATAAGCTTCCAGCAGATTGAACCTGTGCCAACTGTGACTCCGCCTGTTCTTCTTGAACTGGCTGTTCTACTGTTGTTGGCTGATTATAGACTGATTGCAGAACACTCTCCTGACTGTCTGTCTCTAAAGTAATGGCTGGTAAAATCAGCAAATATGATATTCCAAAAGCCATAATTATTGACAACGCTATAGTTATTTTTGCAGTCTTTTTCTCTCGAAAGTATTGCTGAACAAATTTAAACAATCTTTCCCATAATATTTTCATGTTTTCTATCTCCTTCCTTTATTTTATTACTCCCATTTTATGAAATGGCCATATCCGAAAGGTTAACTTTCCAACCAGTTGCTCCTCACCAATTGACCCAATAGCTGTATTTCTAGAATCAATAGATACACTGCGATGATCTCCCATTACAAAATATTGACCTTCTGGAACCTGGTACGGTAGTTTAATATCCGTTTGACCATAG
This sequence comes from Streptococcus sp. 2020WUSS084, assembly GCF_044427445.1. Lineage (NCBI taxonomy): Bacteria > Bacillati > Bacillota > Bacilli > Lactobacillales > Streptococcaceae > Streptococcus > Streptococcus sp. 2020WUSS084. Next base: position 61,111 of record NZ_JAOTGC010000010.1, read on the forward strand.
GCCTTATCTTTAACATAGGGTTCGTCTAATGTTTTTCCATTTACATAAACATTCCCCTGCTCATCTATATTTACCCACTGACCAGAAGTGGCTACTACTCTTTTTACCAAAACCTTATTATTGTAGTAGAATGCAACCATATCTCCAGTTGAAAGTGTATTTGTCTTCACAGTTGCCACCATATCACCTGCTTCCAGAGTAGGAGACATGGAACTTCCATAAATATGCAGAACTGGCAACCATAACATGGCTATTAATACTGCAAGTGCAGCGACAGTAATAAGCGTGAAAATAGTATTTTTTAATGTCTCAAGATACCGCTCTTTATATCGTATTTTATCCAGCTCCTCTGACATTATTGATATACTGGGTAAATCTGATATGGTAACATAATCCTTATTTTTATTAGTCGCCATCCTCATCTGTTCTCCCTATTTCACAATTATCAGATTGTTTATGTGTAACTTTTTGAACTTGTTCAAGATAAATATTTGCAGCCAATTGTGCTTCTTCAAAAATCCTAGTAACTGCTAGAGACGCCTCCGCTATCGAACCAATTTCTCCCAAAACCGCTTCGCGATACTCAATTCTTTTTTCCAAATCTACTAATTTTGCTTGATAAGACTCTATTTCCTTTGCCTGCTCAACCAAGAGTTCAAATAATTCAGAACGCTTCAGTTTTCTAAGGTCTTTTGCATTTAACATTGCTTCTTCCTCTCTCCTTTTTGCTTATATTGCTTTCGCTACAAAATATATGCTTATTTACTTCTAAATATCACCTATCAATCAAAACATATACATTTTTGTGAATATAATACGATTAAATTAGCCTGTACATGATACCAAGCCAATCCTTAGTTTGTCAACAATGCCAATTTCTTAAAAAAACACAAAAAAATCAGAACTTTTTGCACACATATTTTTAAGTTAAAATATGTATGCAAATCGAAAAACTACTTCCTTCTGATTTCTCAAACAATTCCATTAATATAAATATTTTTTTCATAGCTAGTGCATCACTAGATTCCCCTCATTTGTTTCATATATTTTTTTGAAAAAACATACAAAAAACAAAGAAAAAACAATTTATTACATTACCCTGTATAAGGGATAAATTGTTTTTAGTAATGATTTGCAGATTGTAACTTATTTAAAATTCATCCTCCAACTTTAGATTTTTAGAAACGCATACACTGCTCCTATCTAGCGATAAATCGGAGAAGAAATATTTCCTAACGAATGATAGAGAAGTTCTTTAAATATAACGTAGAAGCTGTATTTGATAACAAATGTTTCTAACTAAATACTATTCACAAACCTCTATTACTCTTATGTGGGTCTATGAGTTTTATCCTATTATTACTCAGATAAGACTAGGAGTAAAAACCGTTCTATTAGCAATTTCACTGAAAACGTCCCACAATCACCTAAAACATTATAAACACAAAATGAAAGAGAGAAAGAACTAGACAGATAATACTCAATGAAAATCAAAATCAGACTAGACGACGAAGATGCAGATAAAACTGAAGTTCATCAAACCAAGTCAACAACGTCTGATTTTGATTTTCGAAGAGTATAAAAAAGAATTCGGCAATAAATCTTTATCCCAGTTGTTGAGCTGAAATAATCTGTCTCCAAACGTTTTTACTACACTGGGATGTTGGTCAAACTTTGAGAAATAGTATTGTTTTTTTGCCTAGGCTCATTTTTGCATACAAAAAAACCTGATCACACGATCAGGCTTTTCAGGAGATTATGAAAAATATTTAGGATTGAGTATAGTATAACCAATATTACTAAAAGTCACATCCGTCTTAAGACTGATTTATTGAATATGACCAATAAAATGAGTAGAGTCGCTTAAAAATAGACTTATTCATACGAGAACTGCAGTCATAATTTAAGAACCCGTATTCACAGTTCAACGCTTCTATTCTAAAGCTAGTCTTTAAGCTACTCATCATTAGTTTTTTTCAAAATACAATCAACATCCCCTCAAAAATTACCTTGATTAGCTAAATCTGTCTCTTAATATGAGTACTTCGCTTGTAAATACAGGTTCTAAGAATAGAGCTTTACCAAAGCAGGCATGGATATATTTATTTTTATTAAACTCTCTATCTTATTTTGCACTTCTGACACAAGCTTCATAGGTCTGTTCCATCAACATGGTAATAGTCATCGGACCAACACCACCTGGAACTGGGGTAATATAACTTGCTACTTCTGATACTTCATCGTATTTGACATCACCGATTAGCTTGCCATTTTCATCACGATTCATACCAACATCAATCACCACGGCACCTGGCTTAACAAATTCCTTGGTCACAAAATGACCACGACCAATGGCAACAACAAGAATATCGGCCTGACGAGCAAGATCTGGCAAGTTTTTGGTACGAGAATGTGCAATCGTTACAGTAGCATTGGCATCCAATAGCAGCTGTGCCATCGGTTTACCAACAATATTAGAACGACCAATAACTAAAGCAGACTTCCCTTCCAGCTCAATCTGATATTCCTTGAACATTTCCATAATTCCTGCTGGAGTAGATGGAATCATGACAGGATGACCTGACCAGAATTTCCCCATGTTAGTCGGATGAAAACCATCCACATCCTTATCTGGGTCAATAGCCAACAAGACCTTCTCCTCGCTGATGTGGGCTGGTAAGGGCAATTGCACCAAAATACCATGCCATTCATCATCCTGATTATAGCGCTCAATCAAATCCAACAAGTCTGACTCAGAAATCGTATCTGGAACGCGAACAACCTCACTCTTGAATCCAGCAGCTAGAGCTGACCGCTCCTTATTCCGTACATAAACCTGACTAGCAGGATTTTCGCCAACTAAAATAACTACAAGACCTGGTACCAAACCCTTTTCTTCTTTTAATCGAGCAGTTTTCTCCGCCAAGGCAGCCTGCATTTTTACACCTAGTGCTTTCCCATCAATGACCGTCATACCTACACTCCTTTTGTTTTTTCTATTATACCCTAAAATTCTCCGGCTGACTATACTTGTACAAAGTAGAATATAGCATATAGCAAAAAACTCCGAACAATATCGGAGTCGTACTTATCTGTTCATTTATTACAAGACCTTAGACAAGAAATCCTTGGTCCGTTCTTCCTTGGTATGTTCAAAGACTTCTTCAGGCGTTCCATCCTCCACGATGACACCACCATCCATAAAGATAACCCTGTCAGCCACCTCACGCGCAAATCCCATCTCATGAGTCACGATAACCATGGTCATCCCTGACTTAGCCAAATCCTGCATAACAGCAAGAACTTCACCAACCATTTCAGGATCTAGTGCAGAGGTCGGTTCATCAAAAAGTAGGACATCTGGGTCCATGGCCAGACCACGTGCAATAGCGATCCGCTGTTGCTGACCACCTGAAAGGCTTTGTGGATAGGCATTCGCCTTATCTGGCAATCCCACCTTTTCAAGTAATTCCTTAGCCTTCTTCTCAGCCTCATCCTTTGCAATTCCCTTTGTCTTAATAGGTGATAAAGTAATATTATCTAATACCGTCATATTCGGAAAAAGATTGAACTGTTGAAAAACCATTCCCATCTTTTCACGCATCTTGAAAATATCATTTGACTTGTCAGTAATATCAACACCTTCAAATGTAACAGTTCCCTTGGTCGGTACTTCTAAGAGGTTCATTGTACGTAAGAAAGTCGATTTCCCTGACCCTGATGGACCGATAATAACGACTACCTGACCTTGTTGAATATCTAAATCAATTCCTTTTAGAACCTCATTCTTTCCGAAGTACTTATGTAAATCCTTGATAGAAATAATCGCATTAGACATGGAACTGCCCTCCCTTGTTCAACTTTTTCTCAAACGACTGAATAATCACTGTTAGCACCGTTGTCATAATTAGATAATAGCTCGCTGCAAATACAAGTGGTGTTAAAGGAATATAAGAAGTGGATTGAACTGTCTGAGCACCGTTCCATAATTCCATCACACCGATGGTTGACAAAAGTGAACTATCCTTAACAATAGTCACAAATTCATTTCCCAAGGCTGGAAGGATATTCTTGATAGCCTGTGGCATGATAACATAACGCATCGCCTGCTTTGGTCTAATACCAAGCGAATAAGCAGCTTCCAGCTGTCCTTTTGGTACAGCATTAATACCTGCACGAACAGTTTCAGATACATAGGCACCCGAGTTCATCGAAATAACAATGATACCTGGAATCAAGCGTGTCAAATCTACCGTCAAAATTCCTAGCTGAAAAGTTGGTGCTACAAAATGTGTCATCGCAAAAGCAATCATAATCTGGACAATCATCGGTGTCCCACGAAAAATCCAGACATAGATATTAGCAGTCCAAGCTAAAACTTTATACTTACTACGCTGAGCAAAGGCAAGCAACACACCTAAAATACTACCAAAAAATACTGAGAAAAATGCAATAATGAGGGTAACAATTGCCCCATAATTAAAATAAGCCCAATACTCAGGCAAAAAAGAAAAATTCATTCATCCTACTCCAATTCTGTCATTTAGAGTCTATTATACCACTTTTGAATATTTATGCAATACTTTTGTTTATAATATTCATTTTACACAAGAAAAAAGCACCCTTAGGTGCCTCTCACTTCTTCTTAGTACAATAGCTCATAGATTTCCATTGCAATCAAGTCGATGCTATCAAACGCGTACGTTTCACGAGCAGCAACATCACGCAAGGTAAATACTGAACCATTTTCCTCGTCATAGCTATAAGTCACTTCTGCAACAACAATACCATCACGTTCGAAATTACGTTTCAACGTACCGCCGTCATTAGCCATAGCTTCCAGACGATTGATAATTCTCACCAAATGTGATTCCATATTCGTTCTCCTAATCCTTTTTATAGGAATATTTTACCACATATTGCCAAAAAAGTCTTATTTTTTCCCTATTTTCTTCCTATCGCCCTATTTTTCATAGAAAGTTTTTCCAAGCGTAGCAGTTTCTTGATTTTTCTATGAATCTTGTTATAATAAAGCTAGAACTGACCTTTTTTGACTATTTAACAATAGGTCACATTTTTCACAGAAAGAGGTAGAATTATGCTCTGCAAAAATTGTAATATCAACGACGCAACGATCCATCTCTACACCAACTTAAACGGTAAACAGCAGCAGGTAGACCTCTGTCACAACTGCTATCAAATCATGAAAACAGACCCTAATAATGCTATCCTACGTGGGTTAGGAGATTTAACAAATCCTAACAATATGGATCCCTTTAGTGAATTCTTCAATCACCTAGGTGGCTATCCTGGCAATACCCCTGCTGGAAAAAATCGCGAACAGACTCCTCCCACTCAAGCCGGTGGTGGGCATAATGGACGTGGTGGACAGACCCCTCCTCCCCAACAACCAAATGGGCTCCTTGAAGAATTTGGTATCAACGTTACCGAAATTGCCCGTCGTGGGGATATTGATCCAGTAATCGGTCGCGATCAAGAAATTACCCGTGTCATCGAAATTCTCAACCGTCGTACAAAAAATAACCCTGTTCTTATCGGTGAGCCTGGAGTAGGTAAAACAGCGGTTGTTGAAGGCTTGGCTCAAAAAATTGTCGATGGCGATGTGCCACAGAAATTACGAGACAAGGAAGTCATTCGTCTGGATGTTGTCAGCCTCGTACAAGGAACAGGTATCCGCGGACAATTTGAAGAACGTATGCAAAAACTCATGGAAGAAATCCGTAATCGTCGCGAAATCATTCTTTTTATTGACGAGATTCACGAAATTGTCGGTGCTGGTTCTGCAGGCGATGGCAACATGGATGCTGGCAATATCCTCAAACCAGCCCTCGCACGTGGTGAAATGCAACTAGTCGGTGCAACAACGCTCAACGAATACCGTATTATCGAAAAAGATGCCGCCCTAGAGCGCCGTATGCAACCTGTAAAAGTTGAAGAACCAAGTGTCGAAGAAACCATTACCATTCTCAAAGGTATCCAAAATAAATACCAGGATTACCATCATGTTAAATACTCCGATGCTGCTATCGAAGCTGCCGCAGTACTGTCCAACCGCTACATTCAAGACCGTTTCCTACCAGACAAGGCTATTGACCTTCTGGATGAAGCTGGTTCAAAAATGAATTTAACCCTCAACTTTATTGATCCAAAAGAAATTGACCAACGCCTGATTGATGCCGAAAATCGTAAAGCACAAGCTACACGGGATGAGGACTATGAAAAAGCGGCCTATTTCCGTGACCAAATTGCTAAGTACAAGGAGATGCAAAAGGCAACTATCAGCGAGGAAGATATTCCACTCATTACTGAGAAAGAAATTGAGGCCATCGTTGAGCAAAAAACAAATATCCCAGTTGGTGATTTAAAAGAAAAAGAACAGTCCCAGCTTGTGAACCTCGCTAGTGACTTAAAAGCCCACGTTATCGGACAAGATGAAGCAGTTGACAAGATAGCTAAAGCCATCCGCCGTAATCGTGTCGGTCTCGGTGCTCCAAATCGTCCAATTGGATCCTTCCTCTTTGTCGGACCAACAGGTGTCGGTAAAACCGAATTGTCTAAGCAATTAGCTATCGAACTCTTCGGTTCGGCGGACAGCATGATCCGCTTCGACATGTCCGAATACATGGAAAAACACGCTGTCGCTAAACTCGTCGGAGCTCCTCCAGGCTATGTAGGCTATGAGGAGGCTGGACAATTGACTGAAAAAGTCCGTCGTAATCCTTACTCACTCATCCTCCTTGACGAAGTTGAAAAAGCCCACCCAGATGTCATGCACATGTTCCTTCAGGTCTTAGACGATGGGCGTCTGACAGATGGACAAGGTCGGACAGTCAGCTTCAAAGATACCATCATCATCATGACATCAAATGCTGGTACTGGAAAAGTTGAAGCAAGTGTCGGTTTTGGTGCGGCTATGGAAGGGCGGACTCAATCAGTCCTTGGCCAACTTAGCAATTTCTTCACACCTGAATTTATGAACCGATTTGACGGCATTATTGAGTTCCAACCACTGAGCAAGGAAAACCTACTTGAAATCGTCAGCCTCATGCTAGACGATGTAAATAAACGCCTTTCTCACAATGGCATCAGCCTCCATGTAACAGATAAAGTTAAGGAGAAATTAGTGGACCTTGGCTACGATCCAAAGATGGGAGCTCGTCCACTACGCAGAACCATCCAAGATCAGATTGAAGATGCTATCACCGACTTCTACTTAGAACATCCAGCAGAAAAAGACCTACGTGCTGTCATGTCAAGTAAAGGTACAATTCAAATCAAGGCACAAACAAAGACAAAATAAGAAAATAGAGCTGCTCCCTACGAGTAGCCTATTTTACTGTTTTGATACTCTATTTTTCTAAATTTTTCCCCATCTCCATCCTATAAAAAAACTTTACTTTGTAAAGCCTATCACAAGGAAAAATAATAAAAAAGTGGTATAATGTATACAACTCATTCCAATTATGAAAGAGGATAGAATTGCCTATGGAGAAAATCGCTGTATTTGGAGAAAAGAAGGCTGGCGTCAGCTACCAGAGTCGCTTTGGTGTTTACGCAGTTATCCCAGATGAAAAGAAAGAACAAATCATACTCGTTCAAGCACCAAACGGAGCTTGGTTTCTTCCTGGTGGAGAAATTGAAAAGGGAGAAAATCACCTTATTGCCTTGGAGCGCGAATTGATGGAAGAGCTTGGATTCATCGCTGAAATCGGAAAATACTTTGGTCAGGCTGACGAATACTTCTACTCTAGCCACCGCGATACCCATTTCTATAATCCAGCCTACATCTACGAAGTAACTAGCTACCATCAAATCGGACAACCACTAGAAGATTTCAACCATATTGCCTGGTTCCCAGTCAATGAAGCCATCGATAAACTCAAACGTGGTAGTCACAAATGGGGCATTGAACAATGGAAATTGCAAGAAAATTCATTCAATAACTAGTAAAAACACTCTAATCGTGCTATAATGTAGCCAAAGAGATAGAGGAGGTTCCACATGAAAATCATTAACACGACAAATAGTCATCCCAATCTTGTCCAAAGCCAGTTGGCTAATACTGATGCTTTCCTAGTAGAGACTTATTCTGCAGGTAATACAGACGTTATTTTCACACAGGCACCCCGTCATTATGAACTCTTGATTAGTAATAAATACCGTGCAGTACAACAAAATGAAATCGAGCAAATTCGTGATTTCTTCCTTCATCGAAAAATTGATGAACGAACTATTAACAAGGCTGCCATTCAAACGATTCACACAGACCGTTTGATTGAAATATCTATTCCCATTATCGCAGAAGTGTGAGAAGCCAAATGGCTTCTTTTTTTCTATTTATACTCAATGAAAATCAAAAGTAGCCTAGGAAACGAAGCCGAAGATAGAACTCTGTTACTTTCTTATTTCAAGGTAACAGGCTGAAAACCTCCACTGGAGCTTTTCACTCATCAAGGCTCGTGACAACGGATAATTTTGATTTTCGAAGAGTATTACAAAAAAAGCCTATCGCTAGATAGACTTTAACAAATGTATTGTGATTGCTTAGGCTTCAAAACCTTGAGCTACTGCTTCAGCAAAGTTTTCTTCCACTACGCTTGCACAGTGGTCACAGATTGTTGCGCCGTAGCTGCGCTCTGCAACACTAGTATCAATACGGCGGCAACGGTCACACACCTCACCGGCTGCACGTTCTACAGCAAAGGCAACTTCATCAACCACAAGCGCTGTTGATGGGGCAGTTTCAGTTGTTACTGTCAAGTTTGAAACGATGAGCAACTGAGCAAGGTCTGCATTCAAGCTCTCCAAGAAGGACTTGGTTTCAGCTGAGACATAGGCAGTCAAATGAGCTTCAAGTGACTTACCAATCACTTTGGCATTGCGTGCTTCTTCCAAGGCTTTTTGTGCCTGAGTACGGAAGACCATAAAGTTTTCCCAATCAGCTAAAAGCTGCGCTTCATTAGCAAAGGTTTCCACCTCTGGCATTTCCGCCAACTGAACAAATTCTTCTGCTTCGTGTTCCAAGTAAGACCAGATTTCTTCTGCCGTATGTGGTAAGATTGGCGTCAAGAGCTTGGTAATTTTCACCAAGATGTCATAGAAGACAGTTTGCATCTGACGACGAGAAAGTGATTTAGCACCATCAATGTAGACGACATCTTTGGCAAAATCGAGGTAGAAGGCTGACAAATCAAGGGTTACAAAGTTTACTACAGATTTGTAGATGCCCATGAAATCATAATTGTCGTAGGCTTCACGGATTTGAGCTACCAATTTATTGAATTTCACCAAGAGATACTGGTCAACAGAACGAAGCTCTTCGTATGCCACCTCATCACTTGCAGGATTGAAATCCGAAGTGTTGGCAATCAAGAAGCGAAGGGTATTACGGATTTTACGGTAGGTTTCAGAAACCTGTCCAAGAATATCCATAGACACACGGACATCGTTTGAAGTATCAACGGATGTCACCCACAGACGTAAGATTTCTGCACCAAATTGTTTCTCAACATCACTTGGTAGAATGGTATTGCCTAGAGATTTAGACATCTTCATCCCCTTACCATCAAGGACAAAACCTTGTGACAAGATAGCTTTATATGGCGCATGACCATTTACAGCAACAGAGGTAATCAAGGATGAGTTAAACCAACCACGGTATTGGTCTGAACCTTCAAGGTAGAGATCAGCTGGGTAGGCAAGGTTTTCACGGGCATTCATGACACCATTCCAAGATGAACCAGAGTCAAACCATACGTCCATGATGTCTGTTTCTTTGGTAAATTCGCCATTTGGTGAACCTGGGTGAGTGAAACCAGCTGGTAAAAGATCTTTTGCATCAGATTTCCACCAGATGATAGAACCATGTTCCTCAAAGAGAGCTGCTACATGGTCTGTTACTTCCTTGGTCATAATAGCTGTGCCATCTTCAGCATAGAAGATTGGAAGCGGCACACCCCAAGCACGCTGACGAGAGATAACCCAGTCACCACGGTCACGGATCATGTTGTAAAGACGCGTTTTACCCCAAGATGGATTGAAAGTTGTTGCTTCGATTTGGTCCAAGATTTCCTGACGGAATTTAGAAACAGAGGCAAACCACTGTGGCACTGCACGCCAGATGATTGGCTTCTTGGTTCTCCAGTCAAATGGGTAGGAGTGATTGATCACTTCACTAGCAAGAAGCAAGTCACCCAATTTTTCCTTAACCGTTGGCACAACCTTGTCATAGAATTGCCCTTCAAAATCAGGACCCGCAGCTTCATTCATCAAGCCACGTTCGTTGACAGTTACCGCAACCTCCAAGTCATATTTGACACCGACATTGTAGTCATCCTCACCAAAGCCTGGAGCCGTATGGACGATACCAGTACCTGAGTCCGTTGTAACATGGTCACCCAAGATGACCAATTCATCCACTTCTCTATCCCATGGGTGTTCGGTCACGATATATTCAAATTCAGCACCCTTGTGTTTTGAAATCACTTCGAAGGATTCCCAACCGAATTTGGCTGCCAAGCTATCAACCAAGGCTTCTGCCAAGACATACTTACGGTCAGAGCCAGCAGGTTGAACCAAGACATAGTCAATGTCTGCTCCCATTGTCAAACCGCGAGAAGCCGTTACTGTAAATGGAGTGGTTGTCCAGACAACGATGTAGCTGTCTGTATCCAAGAGCCCCTTGCCATCTTTGACCTTATTGGCATAATACAGAGATGTTGAGTCAATGTCATGGTATTCGATTTCAGCTTCTGCAAGGGCAGATTCAGATGACCATGACCAGTAGACAGGCTTAGCACCGCGGTAGATATAGCCCTTGTCTGCCATAGCACCGAAGACACGGATCTGAGCTGCTTCGTAGTCTTTTGTCAAAGTGATATATGGATTTTCCCAGTCTGCAGAAACACCCAAGCGTTTGAAATCATCACGTTGCTTGTCAACTTGGCTAAGAGCGTAGTCACGGCACATTTCAAGGTATTCTACCAAGTCCATTTCCTTGCGCTTAACACCTTGTTTTGCCAAGACTTGCTCAATAGGAAGACCATGCGTATCCCAACCCGGTACAAATGGTGCACGGAAGCCAGACATTGACTTAGAGCGAACGATAATATCTTTAGAAATCTTGTTCAAAGCATGTCCAACGTGGATATTTCCGTTTGCGTATGGAGGGCCATCGTGGAGGTGGAAGGCAGGTTTGCCTTCATTGAGTTCTTGGCGACGAGCATACAAGTTTGCTTCATCCCAAGCCTTTTGCCATTCTGGTTCGCGAGTTGGTAAGCCTGCACGCATAGGAAATGCTGTCTTACCTAAATTGAGTGTTTCTTTTAGTTTCATCATAACTCCTTTATCTTATAATTAATTCCATTTTCATTTCTTGGCCTTCTAAACCAACGGATTGAAAACCAAGTTTTTCTAAAATGTACCTCATTTTATGATTGCCAATAACATAATTTATAGAAATTTTATGACAAAGCGGATCCGCCTTCGCCTTTCCAATCATTTGCTGGATGGCTTCCTTTCCGTATCCACGATTTTGAAAATCCTTATCAATCAACAAGCGCCATAAATAATAACTATTATCTTTGGGTTCAATAGATAACATTGCAAAACCGACAACTTTTCTGCCAGATAGCACAGCATATGGTAGAATCATTCCCGAATCTTTATATAGCCAAGCTTGAGCTAAAGAATATTCAACCGATGCCACTCGGCGCTGGTCCTCAGGTGCAAGTTGAACTTGTAACACTGCTTCAAAGTTATCCTTGTTTACTAATTCTAATCGTATCATAAAAATAAAAAAACTCCCGCCAAATAAGGACGAAAGTTCGTGGTACCACCTTAGTTTAGATAGAGCTTCCCCTATCCCTCTATGTTCGTAACGTGAACAGACGTCTCTCCTTACTATTTTCAGGAAAAATCAAACAAAGTGATGATCCATAGAAAGAGATTGTAGGGCTTCCACCATCTCCTACTCGCTTAAAATATTTCTAACGACCTTGTCTTTGCTTATGATTTCTATTATTCTTCTATTGAAAGTACTACAGGTTCTCCACTCTCAAAAGCTGCTGCCTGACGAGTTAATTCTGCAATCTCTTCTGGTGTCAATTGACGTGTATAATCCAAACTTTCTTCTTCAACAGGTAATTCTTCATCCAATGCCTTATGAAGAACATCACGGAAAGCCTCGTCACTTGTTTGAATGTAACTTGCTGTTGGGCGAAGAATTTCCTCCCATTCAGATGAATTAACCAATGATAATTGGCTTTCTACTGTTGATTTCAGACGCTGATGGAAAATACGTGTCTGGTTTTTTAATTCTTCAGTTTCAATGACAACTTTTTTCGCGTTGTCAGTCGCATTACGAAGAATTTCATTTGCCTTATCTTTAGCTTCATGTAACAATGTTGCCGCATCATAGTCAGCTTGTTTAATAATATTTGCCGCTTGATCTTCAGCCGCAACTTTTACTTTCTCAGCTGTATCTTGAGCTAAAAGAACTGATTTACTCAATGATTCTTTCATCTCATCAAAATAAGCCAAACGTTCTCGCAAATTTTTCAATTCTAACTCTTGGTCATGATTTTTACGAATTAAATCCTCATAATCACGCGTTACAATGTCCAAAAAGTCATCAACTTCATCTGCGTCGTATCCTCTAAATTTTGTAGCAAAGGTTTTATCTTTTAATTCTAATGCTGTAAGTGCCATCTTTCCTCCTAAGTTTTAACAATGTCTAACTTTAATTTTATCTTCCCTTGCTTAGAAAAACCTAAAAATTCATTTAGGCGAACTCTACCATATCTCCTAACACTAATTAATTGCCCTATTTCAACTAATTTACTGGTTTGTTCTGTCAGAACATAATCCAACTTCACATGTCCAGCCTCAATCAACTTATTTGCAGTTGCCCTTGAAAGATTAAATGCGACCGAAATCAATTTATCCAATCTCATACTGGAAACCAACACATCCTTTGAACGCCATTCCTGTCCAATCGGTAGTCGAACAGTCATCCATTCTTCTTCCTTTCCCTTAACAGGGACACGAGCAACTTTAGTGATAGATTGTAAGGCAATCTGCCCAAATTTCTGATTGATAAAGACAATCAATCGTTCCTCATCAATCAAAATATCACCCAAATACTCCCTTTTAATCCCTAGTTGATTGAGAAAAGTTCCAAGAACTTGTGAATGGGATAAGGTGTGAAATTTTCTAGCATAGGACAAATGAAGAGCGGTTAACTCAAAGTCCTTGATGTCCAACTCATAATAAGCCGGGGCAATTATAACCCGCGAATGTTCAGTCGAAACAAAATCCCGACTAGAAAACGTTTGTAACTGGTAGTAGTTAGCAATTTTGCATACAATTTCATCTTGTCTAGGATGTAAAAAGTGAGTTAATCTATATGAATACGTATCTTCAACTTGCTGACACATATCCATTATTTTCTCTACAAACTCTCTTTCTTCCCTAGAAAAATGTTGCAATAAGTTTTTGTCATTTTTCATAACTATGCTAACAGTAGCAATAATTGAATCAAAAGGCGAGTTCCCATATTAAGCGCAATCATGGCTGCCATTACGGTCCAATCCAACCCCATAAATTGCAGATTAAACCGCCTAAAGGGTTTTAAAATCGGTGCTACCAGCCATTGAATCAAACGACCAATCGAGCTTGTGTATAGGCTAGGAAACCAACTTAGCAAAGCGTATGCCAATAAGAGATAAGAATAAATCTCTACAATTTTTAATAGTAAAAAAATCAAAATTTGCATAGCGTTACCGTTTTATATCAAAGTCAAAATTTGAATCAGCCGCACCAGTAGTTGTACCAGCATTAGCATTGCGCAATTCTTCAATATTGACTGTGACATTTACTGGAGTTAACAGCCACATGGTATTTGAGACCTTTTTCAAATTTCCAGATAATACTGAACGAGCACCATCCAAGTAGTCTAGGCAACGTCTTGCTTGTTGCTCCGACATATATTGAAAATCAATGAGAATACTCGCATTGTCTAATAAAAGATTTACCATCTCTGGTGCGTCTTCATAACGTTTTGGAAACTTAATATCAATTGTAGTTTTGACAATCTCTTTTTCGTTATTATTAGTCATCAATTCTTGCTGCCTTTCATGTAGGCGTTGAAGTTGACTTTCTGAACGTGCTTCCCGACGCGTCTCTACTTTTGGCTGCTGTTCGCGCACAGGTGCAGCTGTAGTAGTATTGGCAACACGCATTTTAGGACGATCATTAGGCATTGAATAGGCATCTGCCTGTTCTTCAACTTCATTGACTTCGTCAACTTCAAAGTAATTAAATAAATTCTTAAATGTATCTTTTAATGCCATATTTTCCTCCTCTCCATTATTCAAAGAATGCTGAGCCAATTCTCACATATGTAGCTCCGTGAGCAATGGCGCGTTCAAAGTCTCCACTCATTCCCATACTCAACTCTGTAAAGGGCATACGTGGTAAGTTCCTTGCAGCTAGTTCTTCTTGGATTTCCTGCATTTTAGAAAAAATCTCGTCTAATTCATCATCTGTAGCATCAATCGGTGCCATCGTCATCAATCCAACAAGTTCAATGTTCTCCAATAAACTAATTTCAGCAAGTGCCGCATCAATCTCAGATACTGCAAAGCCATGCTTACTCTCCTCACCGGAAACGTTGACTTGGAGGAAACACTTGACTATTTTAATAGCACGTTTATCTATTTCCTGAGCTAGTTTGACAGAGTCTAGGGCGTGGAAATAATCAACAAATGGAATAATGTCCTTGACCTTTCTTCTCTGTAAAGTCCCTATCAAATGCCATGTCAATTGTTTGTCTGCTAGGGCATTATACTTTTCTAAGAACTGATCGACTCGATTTTCTCCAATATGAGTAATTCCAGTATTCACTAGCTGATTAGCAATAGAGCTGTCAACATATTTGGTGACAGCTATTACCTTTACTGATTCACTCGGACGACCTGCCTTCTCAGCAGCTTTTGCAACTGCTGAAAAGATAGCATCCTTATTCTTTTGAAAATTCATTTTAGTTTAGCGATTACGGAAGAATGGTGGTGTATCCAATTCATCCTCATCTTGATCCATTGTAAATTTTTCGACGGAAACAGTAGATGTTGGTTCTGCGTCAGTTGGACGAATCAAGTTTTCGCGACGCAAATCCCACTCTCCGAAGGCAGAAGCTTTCGGCGCTTCAGTTTGTTGTGCAGCTCCACGAGCTGGTGCTGATGCTACTGAATGATCAAAGCGTTGAGAAGGGCGTGGTGAAACAGCTTCCGTGCGATGGCGGACTGGTTTATCAGCAGTATCTTGACGAACACCTGTAGCCACAACAGTCACACGAATCTCATCTTTCATTGTTTCATCAATAGATGTACCCAACCAAATGTTAACACCTTGACCCGCAGCCTGATTAACGATTTCTGAAGCATCTTCTGCTTCTGTCAGAGTCATGTCATAACCACCTGTAACATTGACAATGACATCCTCTGCACCATCAATTGTTGTTTCAAGAAGAGGAGAATAAATCGCTTTACGAGCCGCCTCAATCACTCGGTCCTCACCCGTACCGATACCGATACCCATCAAGGCGTTCCCTTTGTTTTCCATAACTGTCTTCACATCTGCAAAGTCCAAGTTAATCAAACCAGGATTTGTAATCAAGTCTGTAATTCCTTGAACACCTTGACGAAGAACATTATCAGCTTCGCTTAGCGCTTCTAAAAGCGGTGTTTTCTTATCAACAATTTCAAGAAGGTTGTTGTTTGAAATAATTAAGAGTGTATCTACTTGTTCGCGAAGACCTTCAATTCCCTCAATCGCAAAGTTTCCACGTTTATTTCCTTCAAAACCAAACGGACGAGTCACAACTGCGACAGTCAAGGCACCCAAGTTTTTAGCAATACGTGCAATAACAGGAGCCGCACCAGTCCCTGAACCACCGCCCATACCAGCAGTGATGAAGACCATATCTGCACCAGTTAATACATTAGTCAATGCTTCTTCGCTTTCCTCAGCAGCTTTACGACCAACCTCAGGTTGACCTCCAGCACCCAAACCACGAGTCAATTTAGGACCTAGTTGGATAACTGTTTCAGCTTTAGAGCTACTTAGCGCTTGTACATCTGTGTTTGCTGCAATGAACTCAACCCCAGCAACACCTTCTTCAATCATACGGTTAATCGCGTTTCCGCCACCACCGCCGACACCGATTACTTTAATGACAGCACCATGACTAGCTGCTGCTTCAAATGAAAATGCCATAGTTTAAATCACCTTTTCTTTTCTCTTATTCAAACATGCTGCCAAACAAACCACGAATGCGATCTGTGATGTTTCCCTTAGCAGCTGGACGAACTTCTTCTTCCTCATCATGGTAAGTAGGAGCAACTTGTTCCTCTACCTGATCAACTGTGTTCAATTCGTTCACGATTTCTCTTTGAATTGGCTGACTAATTCGAGGACGAGCAACAGGAATTTCAACTGGCTTATGTCTCAAGGTAGTCTCGCCATTTACTGCATGTTGGGCAATATTTTCAACATCTTCTAACTCACCAACATACTCAACAAAGCTAATCACACTTGCAAATGCTGGATTGCGGATACCAATTTGATTTGGAACAAAAAGTTTAGTGTTAACACCAAACACTTCTTGGGCCAATTCTGTAATTCCTGGTAAGATGGCACCGCCACCTACAATGACTATTCCCCCTGGTAAATCTAGAGCACGTGTACGCTCCAAATCTTGTTTCACACGGTCAAAAATCTGACGCAAACGTGCCGCAATCACTTCTGAAAGGTAGCGCTCGGTCACTTCAACTGGAGCGTTTTCTCCAATCACTTCGACAGTGAACTTTTCCTTATCACTTGCATCTTGCGGATAGGCAATGCCGTAGTTGTATTTCAAGTTTTCAGCAATACCCTTTGATGTTGTCAATACTTTTGAAATATCGTTTGTGATATAATCTCCACCTTCTTGGTAGATGTTTGTGTATTGCAACTCTTGGCCACGCATAACAGCCACAGTCGTTTGACCACCACCAAGATCAATGATAGTCGCACCAAACTCACGTTCACCTTCATTCAATACAGAGCGAGTTAGTGCCAATGGAGAAATTACAATATTTTCAACTTGGACACCTGCACGCTCCACCGTTTTACGAAGATTGTGAAGAATGGTACGTGGTCCTGTGTACAGCATACCACGCATTTCCAAGCGAATTCCCATCATTCCACGAGGGTCCTTAATGCCTTGGAACCCATCGACAGTGAACTCTTCTGGAATAAATGAAATCACTTCGCGTTCCGGAGTCATACTCTTTGTCAATGCTGATTTTACAACATTCTCAACATCCAAGTCTGTAATTTCTTGTGATTCTGTTGTAACAGGAATCATCCCTTGAGTCGGTTCAATCTGAAGAAGGTTGGCAGGTAATCCAACATTTACCTTTTCAATGCGGATACCTGACTTTTCTTCTGCCTGCTCGATCGCTTTTTTAATCGCTCCAGCAGCCACCTCAATATTTACAATAATTCCATCTTTGACGCCAGCACTTTTTACATTGCTGACCCCAATCACATTCATTTCGTTATCAATATATTCTGCAACCAAGACTTTAACGGAGCTTGTACCAATATCTAATCCCGTAAAAAAGCCGTTTCTAGCCATTCTATCAGTCCTCTCTTACTTCCAACTTTAACAAATCATCTTCCATTTTGAAAAAATAGTATAATTAGTCATCCTTCATTATACCATATTATATCGTTTTTTGGTGATTTTAAAGGATTTTTTTATTACTTTTTCTTTACAAGTAAATTCCCAAAGTAAGTTCTAGTCTGTCTTAAAAACTGGAAACTAGAATGAGACAAAGAAATAAGGTAGAACTTACTATGGGACAAGTTGGTAATCGACAATGAAAAACAAACACTTAACTCTC